>URQG01000287.1 GCA_900549895.1 uncultured Lachnobacterium sp. | reverse complement strand
CGTAAGATCGTCGGCAGCGTCAGATGTGTATAAGAGACAGGATGTATACTAACTTAATAGGATATGACGGATAGAAAGCGGTAAGATGCTTTTTCCCGTTAAATAATAAGATAAGGAGACTATAAAAATGGGTTACGTTGATGAAGTACTCGAAGTAGTAAAAAAGAAAAATGCAGATCAGCCTGAATTCTTACAGGCAGTAACAGAGGTTCTTGATTCTTTAAGACCTGTTATTGATGCAAACGAGGATTTATACAGAAAGAATGCGATTCTTGAGAGAATCACAGAGCCGGATCGTCAGATCATGTTCCGTGTTCCTTGGGTAGATGACAATGGACAGGTTCAGGTAAACAGAGGTTTCCGTGTACAGTTCAATAATTCCATTGGACCATACAAGGGAGGTTTAAGACTTCATCCTTCTGTAAACCTGGGTATTATCAAGTTCTTAGGTTTCGAGCAGGTATTTAAGAATTCTCTTACAACACTTCCGATCGGTGGTGGTAAAGGTGGTTCTGATTTCGATCCTAAGGGTAAATCTGACAGAGAGATCATGGCATTCTGCCAGAGCTTCATGACAGAACTTTGCAAATATATCGGAGCAGACGTTGACGTACCGGCCGGAGATATCGGAACCGGTGCAAGAGAGATCGGCTTCTTATTTGGACAGTATAAGAGAATTCGTGGATCATACGAAGGTGTGCTGACTGGTAAGGGTCTTACCTATGGTGGATCTCTTGCACGTACACAGGCTACCGGATATGGTCTGTTATATCTTACTAACGCATTATGGAAAGATCATGGTATGAGCCTTGAGGGAAAGACAGCAGCAGTTTCCGGATCTGGTAATGTTGCTATCTACGCAATCGAGAAGGCACAGGAGTTAGGTGTTAAGGTTGTAACATGTTCTGATTCTACCGGATGGATTTATGATCCAAACGGAATTGATGTTGCTCTTCTTAAGGAAGTGAAGGAAGTTAAGCGTGCCCGTCTTACAGAGTATGCAGCTGCTAAGTCAACGGCTGAGTACCATGCTAAGCAGAACGGTGAGCACGGTGTATGGCAGTACAAGGTAGATCTTGCTCTTCCATGTGCAACACAGAATGAGTTAGACATCGAGGATGCTAAGATGCTCGTTGCTAACGGTGTTACATCTGTAACAGAGGGTGCTAACATGCCTACAACTCTTGAGGCTACAAAGTACTTACAGGAGAATGGTGTTCTCTTCGTAGGTGGTAAGGCTGCCAATGCAGGTGGTGTTGCTACATCCGCACTTGAGATGAGCCAGAACTCTGAGAGACTTTCTTGGACATTCGAGGAAGTTGACGGAAAGCTCAAGGGAATCATGGAGACAATCTACGCTAACATCAGCGATGCTGCTAAGAGATACAATGCAACCGTTGGTGGAAAGACAGATTATGTAGCAGGTGCTAATATTGCCGGATTTGAGAAGGTAGTAGATGCTATGCTTGCTCAGGGTGTTTGCTAATTAAGAATTTCTAAGATAATATAAGATATTGAGAAGTCCTGGAAATGTTGAATTTCTGGGGCTTTTCTTTATGTATTGAAATGACAAAAGAGTTGTCAGAATATTCATAAATAGAAGATAATTTACGTTGTTTTGAGGTCGTTATATACACGTGATACACAAGTGATATACAGGTGGTATACACTCGTTTTTACTGATTTTGGATGATTTTTTGAAGCATTTCATCCGGTGTTTTTCAAGATGATTCAAGCTGAATATGAGTGTAATGTTAATAATAAGAAACATCATAAGTGTATCCAGCAACCAGTCTTGATTTACCATTTTATATCTTGTTCATTTCTGTAAGAAGTTCTTCTAAAGTCTTATGGGTGTAAGTTCCCTTAGTGGTGTCGTTCTTCATACCGTGTCCCATAATCAATTTGATACATACGTCATTTGCTCCGGCGCTGTCCATGAGTGACGCAAAGGTGTGTCTACCATCATGGGGCAGATGTTTCATTTTGAGTTTTCCCATGCACGTATTAAAATTGCCGTTCATATAGGTTCCGTAGGTGTAATGATTTCCAAACTTGTTATTGATCAGGTATTTCTTGTTTGGGTCGTAGCGGTTCTTGACGAGAGGTATAATCTTATCGTTCAGTGGGATAATTCTGTCTTTCCCGGCTTCGGTTTTCATGCCACCTACCATGTACTTTTCGTCTAAATGTACATTTTCCGTCTGGATTTCCAACAGCTCGGTTGGTCGTAGTCCGGTATAAATCATAATCAAGATAATATCTACATTATTGATATCATATAGCTTCGACCAGAGTGTTTTGATTTCTTCATCGGAATACCTATCATGTATCTGCTCCGTAGAGTTTGTCCATTCATAAACCAGACCTTCTGTTAAATCCTTGCGTATTTTAAAAGAATTGAAATAGTCATCGATGATTGCATTCACAAAATCATTGGTGCATTTGCAATATTGCATTAAATCTCCATTTTCATTAGGAATAAACGCTTCCATGGAGGACGCAGAAGGCGATGCTGAAGAAGCAACAATTGATACATAATGGGTAAACAGAGTTGCCGGTGCAGGATTGTGTGGGAAGTATTACTCTAAGCGGAGAAAAAGGTAGTGTTTGATTTATTTGATATTTTTGAAAGGAGTTGAGATAAAATATTGGTTTAATAGTTTAATTCGTTTTAAGAAAAAATGAGGAATCTTTTAATCATTTTAAG
>URQG01000286.1 GCA_900549895.1 uncultured Lachnobacterium sp. | reverse complement strand
GAGATTACTACGCGTCTCGTGGGCTCGGAGATGTGTATAAGAGACAGATCAAGGAATTGTCGCACAGAAGCTGGATCGTTTCCTCCTCGCCGGCAAACATGCCGAATGTCTTCTTCGAGTAGGCTGCCACATCGATCTGCTCATACACATCGCGCCCTTCGCGGGGGCTTTCCGATAATTCAATGTGCAGCATCTTGTCCACGCGGTAGTGCTTCATACAGGCTGCGGCACTGTCATACGCGACAAGATAGTAGTTCTCGTCATCCCAGGTGAGAAGCCATGGGCTGACTTCGTAGACTGCGCCGTCCTTGCGCGGAACCATCTGCTTGTGCACATCCCAGTCGAAGTATTGGAAACGGATCTGTTTGTTGTCAGCGATCGCGGCATAGATGACATCGACACTGTAGTAGATGTTTTCGTTGAGTGCCTTGTTGCGGTCTGTGACAACAACCTGACGCTGGAGCTTTCTGGCATCGTTCTCACTGACCAGATGCTGAAGCTTGCCGATCAGCTCGCGCGATTTCTTTGTTGTAATAAACTTGGAAGACTGTACTAAGTCGACAAGAAGCTTGACTTCTGCAAGTTCAAAGTCGCGGGAGAGAAGCTGGTAGCCGTCATGCGGACCGGGACCGCGCACGATATCATATCCGAAATCAGTCAGTGTCTGAATATCATTGTAGATACTCTTGCGCTCCGCTTTGATTCCGTTGGCGGCAAGATAGTCGATCAACTGTGGTGTTGTCGCATCATGCGTCTCGTCGGTGTGCTTTTGTAAATAATCAAGAATAAGCAACATCTTTTGCTTTTGATTCGTTGATTTGGGCATATCACTTTCTCCTCTGATTATAATGGATGCTATTCCATCTGATCACATTCATTATAATAAACGGTCATTTGATTGACAAGGGCAGGAATATTGGAAAATGCGTGAGTGGTTCAAGTCTTTTGAACATTGCCGGTCAGCATGCGGCTGTCAGGGCTTCGCGCAGACACGGACTTTCGCGTAAATAAAGCCCCCGGAAATAAATCCGGGGGCATATGATTTATAATCTGTTATCTCTTGCATTTGGTAGCGGCTTCCACAAAACCACGGAAAAGCGGATGTGGACGGTTTGGACGGGACTTCAGTTCCGGATGCGCCTGCGTGGCGATGAACCATGGATGATCCGGAAGCTCGATCATCTCGACGATTCTTCCGTCAGGGGAAGTTCCGCAAAGCTTCATACCGTGCTCGAGGAGAGCGGTACGGTAATCGTTGTTTACTTCATAACGATGACGATGGCGCTCGGAAATCTCCTCGGTTCCATACATGCTATATGCCTTGGAATCCTTTTCGAGGATACATGGATAAGCACCAAGTCTTAATGTTCCGCCGATGTCCTCGACACCGTTCTGGTCAGGCATCAAAGCGATAACCGGATGGGTTGTGTTTGGATCAAGCTCGATACTGTGCGCATCGTTGAAACCGCATACATGTCTTGCGAATTCAATGATGGCAACCTGCATACCAAGGCACAGACCAAGGTATGGAATCTTGTTTTCTCTTGCGTAGCGGGCGGCAAGGATCTTGCCCTCTACACCACGGATGCCGAATCCGCCCGGAACAAGGATTCCGTTTACATCTCCGAGGACACTGTCAACATTGTCTGTGGTAAGTTCTTCGGAATCGACCCATTTGATGTTGATTGTTGTGTGGAGTGGAATTCCACCATGCTTTAATGCTTCGACAACGGAGATATATGCATCGTGTAACGCAGTGTATTTTCCGACCAATGCAATCTTAACTTCTTTGTCCGGATGACGAAGGTCATTGACCATCTGTTTCCAGTCTGCAAGATCCGGTTCCGGACATTCGAGATTTAAGCACTCACATGCCACTTTTGCAAGATTTTCCTGTTCCATGGCAAGAGGTGCCTCGTAAAGGTACTCAACATCAAGGTTCTGAAGAACGTGTGTGTTTGGTACATTACAGAACAAAGCGATCTTGTCCTTAAGTCCCTGATCAAGCGGCTGCTCGGAACGGCATACGATGATATCCGGCTGGATGCCCATTCCCTGAAGCTCCTTGACACTTGCCTGCGTAGGCTTTGTCTTAAGCTCGCCTGAAGCACGGATATATGGAATCAGTGTAACGTGACACAGGATCGCATTCTCATGTCCGACTTCATGCTGGAACTGTCGGATCGCCTCTAAGAAAGGCTGACTTTCGATATCTCCGACGGTACCGCCGACCTCAATGATGGCAATATGCATATCGTCGGAAGTAAAATTGCGGTAAAAGCGGCTTTTGATCTCGTTTGTAATATGTGGAATAACCTGAACCGTTCCTCCGCCGTAATCGCCGCGGCGTTCCTTCTGCAGAACAGACCAGTAAACCTTACCGGTTGTTACGTTGGAGTTCTTTGTCAGGCTCTCATCGATGAATCTCTCATAATGTCCGAGATCAAGGTCTGTCTCAGCACCGTCATCGGTAACGAATACCTCACCGTGCTGGATCGGGTTCATGGTTCCCGGATCAATGTTGATGTATGGGTCAAACTTCTGCATAGTGACTTTATAGCCACGAGCCTTCAGCAGACGTCCAAGAGATGCAGCGGTAATTCCTTTTCCGAGACCGGAAACAACACCGCCAGTGACAAAGACGTATTTAACAGGCATAATTATCCTCCTCAAATTTGTAAAATATTAAGCGATACTAATAACTTACATATTATAC
>URQG01000285.1 GCA_900549895.1 uncultured Lachnobacterium sp. | reverse complement strand
CAGCGTCAGATGTGTATAAGAGACAGCATTATGATTTCTGCAGGTGATTTCAGAAATGGTATTACCATTGAGTATGATAACAATGTTTACCAGATTATCGAATTCCAGCATGTTAAGCCGGGAAAGGGCGCAGCATTCGTTAGAACTAAGTTAAAAAATATCGTCAGTGGTGGTGTGGTTGAGAAGACTTTCCGTCCAACCGAGAAGTGTCCGACCGCTCATATTGATCGTAAGGATATGCAGTATCTGTACGCTGATGATGATTTCTATCATTTCATGGACGTAGAGACATACGACCAGATCGACCTGACAAAGGATAGCGTCGGTGATGCTCTTAAGTTCGTTAAGGAGAACGAGATGGTTAAGATCTGTTCTCACAAGGGTAACGTGTTCGCGGTTGAACCGCCTCTGTTCGTAGAACTTCAGATCACAGAAACTGAGCCTGGATTCAAGGGTGATACAGCTACAGGTGCTACAAAGCCTGCAACTGTTGAGACAGGAGCTGTCGTATATGTACCTCTGTTCGTAGAGCAGGATGATGTCATCAAGATTGATACAAGAACAGGTGAGTACCTTTCAAGAGTATAATCGATTACAGGTATATGATATTTTAAGCCGGGAAGCGTTTGCTTTCCGGCTTTTTATGTTACATATATTCCCTAAGCAGCCACATGCATGCGACCGACGCAAATATCTGCGAAAGCAGCAGTCCCCACAGATAAGCCCCGATGCCGTAACCCGGCACAAGAAACCAGATCATTCCGATGCGGATCAGACAGGCAAGAAGATTGACAAAAAGCACCTGTTTCGGACGGCCGAGTCCGTGCAGGATACTGCTGAGCAGGCTTGAGATATACATGAGCGGACAAAGCCATGCGAGGCGGCAGATGAAGCGCCCGGCAAGTGCATTGTGGA
Source organism: uncultured Lachnobacterium sp. (assembly GCA_900549895.1). Taxonomy (GTDB): domain Bacteria; phylum Bacillota; class Clostridia; order Lachnospirales; family Lachnospiraceae; genus Roseburia. Next base: position 1,806 of record URQG01000285.1, on the reverse strand, counting down.
AAAGTTTGTTTCCGATCATATCCCCGGTGAATAAAAACAGAATTGTGAAAGTAAACCCGAGAAGCAGTCCTAAACGGATTGCTTTTTTTGTTGTGCGGCGGATCTGGTTTTCGTTGGCGCGTCCCTTGGCTTCGGAGATCGCAGGAAGAAGCAGCACGGACAGAGAGTTTGTCAGCACACACGGAAACAGAATGATGGAGAGTGTCATACCGCTCAAGATACCGTAGACGCTGAGCGCATCCGCCTGCGAGTAGCCATAAAGCTGCAGTTTCTGCGGAATCAGAAGATTCTCAAGGCTTGTGCTGAAAGCCACAGACAGTCGGTTGATCGTCAGTGGGATTACCATTGCAAGGAATGCGTGTGTCATGGTACGGTTACATACAGAATCCGTTGAATAGGAGCCGCGCGGCAGGCGTTTTTCCCGAAGAAGAGCGCTCATGGACACAAGAAGTCCGAAACATTCACCGATCACAAGACCGCAGACCGCATGGAAAGCGGTCAGAGGAATGCCTTTTTCCGTAGTGACCTGAAAAATAATCCAGACACTTCCGACACGCGCGATCTGCTCGATCAGCTGGCAGAGGGACGGGACGAACGCGTTTTTCTTACCATAATAGTAGCCGTTGATACAGGCGTGGATACAACATGGAAGCAGTGAGTAGGTCAGCAGTACAAGAAGCGGCGCGCAGCGTGCTTCTCCAAGAAAATGCGTTGCGATCCAGTCGGCGTTGCAGTACATGAAGATTCCGGTGAGGGCAGACAGACCGCAGGAGAGAACGAGTCCGAGGAGAAGAAAGGCACGCGCCTTTTTTTCCCCGCAGAGAGAGTCTTTGCAGCCACCGATCGCATCGCCGACGAACTTGGAGATGGAAGTCTGGATCGAGGAGGCGGTCAGAGCAAAGCAGAGGCTGAAAACAGGCCCAATCAGCTGATAGATACCGAGTGCTTCTGCACCAATCGTGCGGGAGAGGAATATTCTATAGAAGAAGCCGATGATTCGGCTGAGGACACCGGCGGCGGTCATCAGGAGAGTACCGGTGATCAGGGGATTTTTTTTGATGGAAGATAGCGTCAAGAGAAACTCCAAAGAGTAAAGATTGGTAACTATTGTATGAGGAGAGGGCACGAAATATGAGTTGTCGAATTTATATGGATCATGCGGCTACAACGGAGATGCTGCCCGAGGTGCGTGAGGCGATGGAACCGTACCTCAGGGAGGAGTATGGCAATGCGTCCACTTCCTATGAGATGGGCGTGCGGATGCATGACGCCATTGAGGAGGCGAGAGAAAAAATCGCGTGGGTGATCGATGCGCAGCCGGAGGAAATCTTCTTTACGTCCGGCGGGAGCGAGTCGGATAACTGGGTGATCAAAAGTGTAGCAGGGGAGAAAAAGAATTCCGGAAAACATCTTATCACGACCAGAATCGAGCATCATGCGGTGCTTCGTTCTTGCCAGTATTTAGAGAGCCTCGGTTATGAAGTGACGTATCTGGATGTGGATGATTACGGGCTTGTTTCGGCAGAGGAGGTGGTGCATGCGCTGCGTGAGGATACGACGCTCGTATCGGTTATGACGGGAAATAATGAAATCGGAACGCTTGAGCCGATTACAGACATCGGAGCGCAGCTTCGTGCGAGGGGAATTGCGTTCCACACAGATGCGGTGCAGGCGGTGGGACAGATTCCGCTTTCTATGATGCGGCTTCCGGTTGATTATCTGAGTGCGAGTGCGCACAAGTTTCACGGACCAAAGGGCGTAGGTTTTTTATATGCGCGGAAAAATCAGGATCTTTCTTCTTTTATC
>URQG01000284.1 GCA_900549895.1 uncultured Lachnobacterium sp. | reverse complement strand
AGCGTCAGATGTGTATAAGAGACAGGTATCTAAATGTACAAATTCTAATTTCCAAAAAAGGGGAAAATTTTATGGCGATCAAATATAAATGGCTCGCAGCAAAGCTGCGCGAACAATTACCGGACTACGCTGCACGTGGACAGCATCAACTGCCAACCGAGGCGGAACTTGCATCACGTTACAAAGTCAGCCGGCAGACTGTCCGCCAGGCACTTGCGCAGCTGACGCAAGAAGGTTTGATTGAGAAAAGACAAGGGAGCGGCAGCTTTCTTACCGGTCGGCTGCGTTCATTTGATCAGAATATTGTGTCGATTCTGATCTCCAGTGATTCGGATTATACCTATCCAACGTTTCTGTATCATCTTCGTCATGAACTTCAACGCAAAAATTTTATGTTACGTGTTCACATAACCGACAATGATATTGCAAAGGAGCATTCCATCCTTTCGGAACTTCTTTCTGATCCGCCACGAGTACTCATTGTCGAACCGGTCAAAAGTACACTTCCCAATCCCAATCTGGATCTGTACCGCACATTGCTCCGAAATCAATGTCATATTGTTTTTCTCCGCCACAGCTACCCTCAGCTAAACAAAATTGTCTGTGTCGGGGAAGATAATCTTTCCGGTAGTCGCATGCTTACAGAACATTTGCTTGCTCAGGGGCATACCTCTCTCGGAGCCCTCTTTTACGCAGACGATCTCTCCGGAAGTGAACGGTATCAGGGAATGATCGAATCCTTACGCGACAACGGACTTCCGCTTCCGGATGCATCCGTGCGCTGGTTCCACACTTTCGAATTGCAGCAATTAATACAAAAACGCGATACAGACTTCATAAAAAAAGCGATACAGGAATCCTTTTCATCCTGTACCGCTATACTGTGCCACAACGACCTGATTGCCTACGAACTTATCCGTGCTCTACATATGTCCTCTGATCCGCGTCTATCGGAAATTACCGTTGTCTCGTTCGACCACAGTTATCTTTGTAGAACAAGTCAGCCTTCATTTCTCTCACTTTCCCACCGGGAGCATGAATTGGAGCAAAAACTTACGGAAACAGCATTAGCCCCGCTTAAAGGATTGCCTGCAAATTCATCAAACCTGGATTGGATTTTTCAACCGTAGCGGGCAAAGATTGATATTACACTCCTTTACCGCTTCGATATTCTCTCGGGCTGACGCCCTGTGTCTTTTTAAACACAAAACTAAAATAGTGAGAATCCTTATAACCGACCTGTGCCGCGACCTCCGCGGTCGCAAGGTCGGTGCTTCGCAGAAGTTTCTTTGCCTTGTCTATGCGTTTGTCCGTAACATATTCCGTAAACGTCATTCTCATGTTCTGACTAAACACAGAACTCAAATAGTTTGCACTGACCTGTACCTCACAGGCAATGCTTCCAAGTGTGAGTGTTTCGTCCGCATAGTGCGCGTCAATGTAATCCATCGCATTCTTTAATATTTTGCTGCTTTGTCCGCTTGTCTGTTCATCCCGTATCGCCAATGCTGCAAGAAGTGCTTCCGCAAAATAGGCATTCACTTCCTCCTTGGCAATGTGAACCTGATCCTGATATTCTCCGATTCTGTCATAATAATCTTCCTTGGAAGCCCCAATCGTTTCCAGAAAAGCCAGGATTGTAAAACGGATATTCAGAATAATATAGTCCCTAAACATCTTGGAATTCAATGCATCCCCAACATTTTGCAGATAAGACTCCACAAAACTGTACACTTCCATTTGACTTCCTTTTGCAAGGAAATCCTGTATCATTTCCGGTGACATTTGTGAGTATTCCACTTCAGCAATCTGTGTGTCATCAAGCGTCGAAAGATTGTTCTGCAGCGTCTGCTTTGTAAAGAAATGCTGCTCCGGATAAATGAAACGATACGCCGAATACTGTCTGACCCGATCATAACACTCCGGCAGCATACTCAGCCGCTCCACGGGATCCGATACTGCTGCATACCACTCATAATCACTGCTGTCCGCCTCACATACCGTACGGATCTGTTCTACCGCCTGATCCGTATCCTCCTGTATACGATCCCAGTCTCCCCTGACAAGGATTCCGTAGCAGTTGATATTCCAGCGAAAGAGAATATACTGAGGGAATCGCAGAAAATAGTGAAGAATTTCTTCCTGAATCTGCACAAAATGATTCACATTGCTCTCCGGCATCCCTTTCTTATTTTCCTGCATATATAAAAAAATAAGATTATATCCGGATGCCGAGAGATCCAGCGATTTCTTGGCCGCTTCCTCGTAAATCTCTGTAACACTCATCTCTCCTTCAAGCATTTTCTCAAAGAAGTGTCTCATGGAAAACTGCTCATATTCTCTCATCTCATCGGCAAGTTTTGTCTGATAATCCTCCTGTTGCTGCTCACGCTCAATTTTTTCCCGAATCTCCTGAAGAACGGTTCGCAAAGACGCACGGGTAACCGGTTTAAGCACATACTGATCAACACCGATCGTTATGGCACGTCTTGCATATTCAAAATCATCGTATCCGCTTAAGATCACAATCTTTGTCTTCGGGAACTCCTCTTTGACCATGCGACTTAATGACAAACCGTCCATAAACGGCATTTTAATATCTGTAATGATCAGATCCGGACGTGTCTTGCGGATAAGCGGCAACGCCATCTCTCCGTCGGAAGCCTCCCCAACAAAGCGGTATCCATACTGATCCCACGGGATCTTATCTCTGAGTCCCTCCCGGATTACAGTCTCGTCCTCTACCAAAAATACTTTTAACATTTTCTATCCCCTATTAGTCTTATTAGTAAATTCTGTTATCCAATAC
>URQG01000283.1 GCA_900549895.1 uncultured Lachnobacterium sp. | reverse complement strand
TTCTCAGCTTGCTTCGGACAGGCATTCCTGGAACTGCATCCTACAAAATATGCAGAGGAACTTGTTAAGAAGATGGAGAAGAGCGGTGCAAAAGCTTATCTTGTTAACACAGGATGGAACGGAACAGGAAAACGTATCTCTATCAAAGATACTCGTGGAATCATCGATGCTATCCTGAACGGAGATATCAAGAATGCTCCAACAAAGACAATCCCATACTTCAACTTTGAAGTACCTACAGAACTTACAGGTGTTGATACAGGAATCCTTGATCCTCGTGATACTTACGCTGATGCTTCTGAGTGGGAGACAAAGGCTAAGGATCTTGCAGCAAGATTCAACAAGAACTTTGCGAAGTACGAAGGCAACGCAGCTGGTAAGGCACTTGTTTCAGCTGGTCCTCAGTTATAATTTACACTGGGCAGCGAGCTGGAGTTTGTGCCTGCACGAGACCTTTAGCGACTGCCACGAAAATTTGAGAAACTCGCAGAACGTGTTTTGTATCGTGTAAAGATTCGAATTGCATATATGCGAATAAAAATCCCTGTCCACATTATGGACGGGGATTTTTTGTGATAAAGACAATAAAAATTTGTATTTTGATGGAGGTACCCTTAAAATAGAGTTTAGTAAATGATAACGTGTAGGAGTATATTATGAGATCTTTTTTGAAATATGCATTTCCGGTTTTTACAATGCTTGTTCTTGCTGTTGCAATATGGTTGTCGCATCAGCCGGGGGACATTAGTGGGATGGAGAGTTCACATATTGCGGCATTGCTGGGAATGAGTGATGAATTTCTTCGATCAGCATGCCACTATCTGCTTTTCTTTTTGATTACAGTCGGTTGTGGAGTGAGCCTTGTACTGTGGGAGAAACCACTGTGGTGGCTGTTTTTGATCCTGCCGCTATGCTGGTTGGATGAGGCATCGAAACCTCTTATTGCAGGCAGACATTTCTCATGGATCGATTCAGGAAAGAATGCAATCGGAGCGATGGCGGGAATGATCATAACGAAGGTAATCGCTGTTTTGTGTAAGAGAGAATAGAAACGGAAGTAAAATGAATGTAAATTGTGAATGCATAAGGTTGTAAATTCAAAATCTCTGTGCCAGAATAAAGTCTGTTTGGCACAGGGATTTTTCATATCTGACAAGTCAAATTGTATTTCATCCCTACAAACTCGAATTTGCCGTCCGATTGATGACGAGCAGATCCCCGGCTTCCAATCGTACATTTCCATTTGGAATGATAATCTGGTCGTTGCGTTGAATCATAATGACAAGTTCGTTGCGTTTTTTGGGAATCTCGGACAGAAGTTTATCGGTGTATTTGCTCTCGGAATCGAGATGAATTTCAACAAGAGTGACTCCTTCCACAAAATCGGGAGTAGTAGCGCTAAGAATGAGAATATCCCCTTCGAGAAGGCGTGTGTTGCCGTCCGGAATGATGTTCTTGCCGGCTCGTTTGAGCAGGACGATGAGCGTTTGCGGTGGCAGGGTCAGATCCTTGAGCGACTGTCCGCACCAATTGTGGTTAGCGGGAATCGTCAGCTGGATAAACTGGACCGGAACCTCATCGGAGTAGTCGTTGAATGTTTTCATGACGTCGGCTTTCTGATCAATCATATGAAGCTTTTTTGCGACAAAAGGGAGCAGTGATCCCTGTAGCAGAATGGAGAATAAAACAATCATAAAAACGATATGAAAGATATCATTTTCGGTCTTGACTGCCATGGTTGCCATAATTGCAAATACGATGGAAGCAGCGCCACGCAGACCGGACCAGGAGACAAGAAGCTGCTGGGAGAGTTTACTTTTAAAAGGCGTAAGTACAGTGGAAACAGCCACGGGGCGTGCGATAAACGTCAGCCACACGGCGATAAGCAACGCCGGGACAATGACATGCGGAATGCGTGACGGGAAAGAAAGCAGACCAAGTAAAAAGAAGATCAGCATTTGCATCAGTCCGGTCAGACCATCGAAGAAATTCACAAGATTTCGTTTGTTTGGAATCTCAGTATTACCGAGTACAATGCCGACAATATAGGCACTTAAGAAGCCGTTGCCGCCGACAAGGGATGGAAGTGTGTAGGATAGTAGTGCAATACCGACAACAAAGATCGTGTCAAATCCGGCAACAGTAAATTTTATACGACCGAGAAGCCAGATGGATACAGCGGCGATCAGTGCGCCGAATGCAAGGCCAAATACAATCTGCTGTGTGATCAGAAGTCCGATCTGCCTGCCGTTTGCCTGTCCCTGAGCAATTGCGATAAAAGCAGCGGTCAGCATATACGAACACGGATCATTACTACCACTTTCTACTTCGAGAAGAGAAGCGGTATTATATTTTAAATTCAGTTTTTTGGAACGCAAAACAGAAAAGACGGATGCGGCATCGGTTGAACCGATTAATGCACCGATCAGAAGGCTCTCTGTCCAACTGATATGTAGGGCAAAATGGCAGAATGCACCGGTCAGGCCGGAAGTGATCACAACGCCAACGGTAGATAAAAGGATGGATTTGACGGCTACAGATTTTGCCTGATTCCAGTTGGTGCCGAAGCCTCCGTAGAACATAATAAAAATGAGTGCAATGGAACAAATCTGCTCCGCAAAAGAATAGTTATCAAAAGGAATCTTCAGGATGCCATCGGAACCGAATATCATGCCGAGTACAATGAAAAACAATAGAGCAGGAATTCCAAGTCGATTTGATACGCGGCTCAAAAAGACACAGGCAAAGATTACAATGGTTACAATGATAAGATAATTCGTCATGTGAACCCTCCATTCGTATAAATTTCGTATTTATAGAATAACGG
>URQG01000282.1 GCA_900549895.1 uncultured Lachnobacterium sp. | reverse complement strand
GTAATGATTCCCGGCATCGCGGACGGAAGCAGGATGGTGCGGATCATATGCCACTTTCCGGCGCCAAGACCAAAGGCACCGCTTCTGTAGCTGTCCGGAACCGTCTTAAGCGCTTCCTGCGTGTTTCGGGTAATGAGAGGAAGCACCATAAGTGCCATGGTGATCGATCCGGTTAATATCGTATAACTGAGTCCTAATGTTTCCGCAAAAAAGGTCATACCGAACAGACCAAAGATAATCGAAGGAATACCGGATAATGTCTCTGTTGCAAACTCGATCATATTAACAAATTTGCCCGGTTTGGCATATTCATTTAAGTAGATGGCTGCGCCTACACCGATTGGCGTAGCCAGCAGCATCGTAAGCACAATAATATAAAGCGTATTTACAATGTTACCTGCAATACCGGTTGTTCCTCGCAGTACAGATGTTACACTCGTCAAAAACTCCCAGTTAATATTCGGCACGCCTTTTATCGTTACAAATACAGCAATTCCAAGTAATAAAGCTACCGCAAGCCCTGCGCAGATGTAGATGACGGTCAGCATAACGGCATCCGCAGGATGTCTTCTTTTCGATGTGATACTAGTCATTTTTTGCTTCCCCCTTCTTCTTCATCTTTGCCAAAATCAGGTTGATGATCATAATAAACACAAACAATACCAGTCCTACGGTAAACAGTACCTGTCTGTGTAATCCGTCTGCGTATGCCATCTCACTGACAATCTGTGTGGTAAGGAATCGAACGGAGTTAAACGGAAGCGGAATATTTACAGAGCCTCCGGCAACCATGTTGATTGCCATGGCCTCGCCGATCGCACGTCCGACACCAAGCACAATTCCGGTCATAATTCCGGATTTTGCTGCCGGAATCAACACCTTAAAAATAGTCTGTATATGTGTTGCTCCAAGCGCGAGAGACGCAGACTTCAAATGCGCCGGGACCGCCCGAAGACTGGAAACACTAATGCTGATCACCGTCGGTAAAATCATAATTGCAAGCACGATAATAGCAGCCAAAAGGTTCGCTCCACCGGTAAACTGATGCGTCGTGCTATTCGCGAATATTCTTTTTTCCATCTTGTAGAGAAGTGGATTCAAAAGCATCATTCCAAGAAGTCCGTAGATTACAGACGGAATTGCTGCCAGAAGTTCCACAGCCGGCTGCACGACTGCTGCAAGCTTTTTGTTGGATATCTCTGTAATAAAGACGGCTGTCATAAGTCCAATCGGTACACCGATTGCCACTGCTGCCGCAGTACCGATCACGGATGTGAGAATGATATAAAGGATTCCGTATGAAGCCGGATTTGCTGTAGGTTTCCAGACTGTACCGAATAATAGCTCAGTCACCCCGACACTTTTAAGTGCCGGGGTTCCTTTTAAGATCATGTAAGCAGTGATGGAAAGAACAGCTACAATGGCAACAATCGCACATACAAGAAATATTACTTTTGCGATCAGTTCCCCAATGGATTTTTTACTGCTTTTCATCTAAGTTCCTCCTTAACCCGGAACGTCAGTCCATTGAAAATTGCCTACGGCAACTCCGATACCTCTTCGAGGCATCGCCTGACTGACGTCCCCCTTTCCTACTGTGGAATGATAAGTCCTACAGACTTGATAACTGACTGACCTTCCTCAGAGTGGATGAAGTCAAAGAATGCCTGAACCAGTTCATTTTGCTCAGGAATCTCACCCATAGTTGCCATAACGAATGGTCTCTGTAATACATAAGTTCCTGCAAGAATGTTATCCTCTGTTGCCTCTACGGAATTCAGCTGTAATGCCTTAACAGTGTCATCAACAACATCAAGTGATACATATCCGATTGCACCAGGTGTTGCAGCTACCTTAGCGAGTACTGCACCTGTAGAATCAAGTTCCTGTGCATACTTGCATGCGTCTTTTACATCGTTCAATTCCTCGAATGCATCTCTTGTACCGGAACCAGCCTCACGACCGATAACGACGATCTGCTCATCAGCTCCGCCAAGATCCTTCCAGTTTGTAATCTCACCGGTGTAGATCTGTGCAAGCTGATCACTTGTGATATCCGATACGGTATTCTCTGTATCTGTTATAACTGCGATACCATCGATTGCTACGATATTTTCTACAGCTCCGCTTGCCTTCTCATCATCTGATAATGCACGGGATGCATCTCCGATATCCACCGTTCCCTTTGCCAGTGACTCAAGTCCTGCGCCTGATCCTGTAAATTCCGGTGATACGGTAACGCTTGGATATTTTTCCATGAATGCTTCTGCCATAGCGTTGCAAAGCTTCTCCATGGAAGTACTTCCTGCAAGTGTGATCTTGCCGCTTAAGTCGCCGCTTGGCTGAGCCTCTGCTGTCTGGCTTGTTGTGTCTGCCTGGCTCTGTGCGTTTGCATCTGCGCTACTATTGTCTGCTGTGTTACCACATCCCATTACACCTACAGCAAAAACTGCTGCGGATAACAGTGCCATCATTTTTCTCATTTTGTTTTTCATTTCTCATATCCTCTTTTCTTTTTTTTCGGGAACATCAGCCCATTCCAATTTCGGCAAAAGGCTGACGATTGCGATACATCAAAGATGTACCGCATACTACATGTTAACTTTTCTTTGAAAAGTCAAACACCTTTATTACAGATGTTATCTTAAAGTTCTTCTGTAAAATGCATAACCATCACGTGGTAAATTCTATGTAAAATGCATGTAATTCTAATTGACCTTTTTTGATCCACAGGCAGAATAAGCCATCTTCTGCTTTTCTTTTCGTATGGTTTGTGAATAGATCCATGAAGAAATAATCGCTGTCTCTTATACACATCTGACGCTGCCGACGATCTT
>URQG01000281.1 GCA_900549895.1 uncultured Lachnobacterium sp. | reverse complement strand
ATAGAGGAGGCACAAAATGGAACAGGCACAAATTAGCAAGGTTCGGGCATCCGTTCATCAGCAATGCGGCAATCGGGTCAAGATTCAGTTGGACCGTGGTCGTAACAAAGTTGACATCCAGGAAGGCGTAATTCAGAAGGCATATCCAAGTGTATTTACCATACTGGTTGACGATGAGCGTGAGGAAAATCCTCCTCAGCTATTGTCATTTAGCTATACAGACATTATTACGAAGGATATTCGCATGAAGCTGTGCTAATTGAAATATATTTCAAGAATATTATTCCCTCTCTTTGAATAAGTATTTTTATACGAAGTTTGAAGAGAGGGAATTTTTATGGAGTTAAGGATGCAGTTACTAAAACAGAATACGGTCAAAAGCAAGGCCTTTACCCAGGTGACACTCGATGATGATTGCATTGTCAGAGACAGCAAACCTGATATTATTAAAATCATTCACACGAAGGGATCGGTTGCTTTTGAAGAGACAAAGGTGAGCAATCAGACGGTCTGGATCACAGGAAAACTTACGTTTACCGTCTTATACCGAAGTGATGCGGGCGGTAACAAGTTGGAAACGCTGACGGATTCCGTGAATTTTGGGGAGAAGATCTTCATGGAGGAAGTCGAGGAGCTTGACACCGTGAAACTCAGCGGAAAACTGGAGGATTTGAGTATCAATGCGATCAATTCCAGAAAACTGGCTGTGCGGGCTGTCATTGGAATCCGTGCAGTATCCGAGCAGTTGGAAGAACAGAAACTCATTTGCGAAGTGACCGCGGATGAAAATGTGCAGCAACAGCGCAGAACACAGCCGATGCTTTTGCTTGTGACCTCAAAGAGGGACATCCTGCGTATGCATCATGAACTTTCACTGCCGGGAGCCAGTCCGAATATTGGAAAGATTATCTATTACAATGTGGATATTCGCAATAAGGAGGTCTCCCTTGGAAACAATCAGGTGCAGTTACATGCGGAAGGCTATGTCAGTGTCTTATACAATAGTGTGGAGGGACAGCTGGAGTGGTTTGAGACTATGGTTCCAATTGCGGAAACGATGGATTGTGAGACGGACGCTCAGCAGCCTCTGTATTGGATCCGGGTGACTCCGACGGAGACAACGCTTGAAGCAACAGAAGATTATGACGGAGAGATGCGAACCTTTCAGATGGATATTGTGTTTGACGTCGATATTAAAGTATGGAAAGAAGAAGAGGTCATGATGCTTTCGGACCTTTATTCTTTAACGGAGACACTTATTCCGCAAACATTGCCGATGAAAAGTCTCAGCCTGATGATGAAAAATGAGGCAAAGCAAAGGATTTCGCAGCAGATGAAGCTGGCGGATGGTCAGGAGAAGATTCTGCAGCTTTGCGCCTATGAAGGCGATGTGGATCTGGATCGTGTGGATGTTGTGGATAATGGCCTGCGGGCAGAAGGAATTCTGTCGGTACATATTCTCTATGCCACAGCAGATGATGGATTCCCGGTGGCACACAGCTTTGAGCAGATCCCGTTTACCCAGATTATTGATGTGCCGGAACTATCTGCAGATGCTGAAAACTGTACTTATGAAATTGACCCCGGCATTGATCAGTTACAGGTAAATCTGCTCGATAATGAGCGATATGAGATCAAGGCATCGGTATCACTGACGGCACTGGTGTTCCGGGAAAGATATGATGATCGTATTGTGTCGATTGATGTGCAGCCTTTTGATGCCAGACAATTGCAGACACAGCCTGGGCTTACCGGTTACATTGTGCAGCCTCAGGATACGCTTTGGAATATTGCAAGACGTTATCATACAACGGAGCAGATGATCATCAGTACCAATGCATTAAAGTCGTCAGCCGTGGCCGTCGGAGAGAAACTGATGATTGTCAAAAGTGTGGGGTGATATTACAAATTCAGGGAAATGTATCGATTCGATGATGGATCGTAATTCTCAATAAGAGACCCGGACATGACGGTCCGGGCCTTTTTTTGATTCATAGGAAATTCCTTCCTATGAATCAAAAAAGCTCCGCGGGGGATGCGCAGTTCGCGGAGATGAAGTTTGTGCCAGGCATACCGCTCGTGCGCGCAAAGAGTCGGCCAGCGACTCTTTGTTCCTTAAAATTCTCTAAATACTAATAAAAACCAGTGGAAAAAAGTTGGGATTTGTGACAAAATAAGAGGGAACATTAAGATGATAAGGAGGGCAATATGCGTTTGACAAAACATAAAACCAAAAAAACAAGAAAAATGCGCAATCGCGTTTATTCTTCAATTGCAATCGTATCACTTGCAGTATCACTTGCTGCAGGGGCTGCATATGTATCTCCAACCTATACATATGCAAAGACGGCAAAACAAAAGCGTGATGAGGCTAAGAAAAATCTGGAGGACACGAAGAATCAGATTTCCGGTATAAAGGATAATCAGGCTACCAATGCGGCTGATTTAAAGAAAACATCCGAAAAGTTAAACACACTGCTTGCCGAGCAGAAGAAACTTGCCGGAGATATTGATAACAAGCAGGCGGAAGTCGATGAGGTAAACAAGGAACTGGATGAGGCTAAGAAAACAGAAGCAAAGCAGTATAAGGCAATGAAGCTTCGTATCCAGTATATGTATGAGAATAGTACCGATAATTCCATGTTGACGGCAATCTTTGAATCCGATGGTCTGACGGACATGCTTAACCGTATCGAATATATCAGTGAGCTGTATAAATCGGATCGTGACCTGATGGATGCTTATCAGGCTGCGGTACAGCAGGTAACAGACAAGACCAATCAGCTTTCGGCGGACCTGGAGAATCTGCTTGCGTTACAGGATGAGTATGATGTGAAGCCTGTCTCTTATAC
>URQG01000280.1 GCA_900549895.1 uncultured Lachnobacterium sp. | reverse complement strand
GCATACGAGATTACTACGCGTCTCGTGGGCGCGGAGATGTGTATAAGAGACAGGACAAATGGTTTTTATTGTACTAAAATGATTGCAATTAATAGCCAACCCAGTGTTTCATAACACTAAGTTATAGATTGCTGGATTCGTAATTTGTGTTAAGCTTTCTCTGAAAACTTAACATGTAGCATCAGCCGTTGCCGACAGGCAGTTTGAATGCTGATGTTCCAAAGAAACGGAGGAGAATTAAGATGGAAAAGAAAAATCTTGACTGGGCCAATTTAGGATTTGGCTACATGCAAACAGATTACCGTTACGTATCCAATTACAAAGACGGCAAATGGGATGACGGAGCAATTGTTACCGATGCCAACGTTACATTGAATGAGTGTGCCGGAGTATTCCAGTACTCACAGTCTTGTTTTGAAGGACTTAAGGCTTACACAACAGAGGACGGACATATCGTATGCTTCCGCCCGGACTTAAACGCAGCAAGAATGAAAGACTCATGCGAGAGACTTGAGATGCCGGTATTCCCGGAGGATCGTTTCGTAGAGGCTGTAGAGCAGGTTGTTAAGGCAAACGCAGCCTGGGTTCCGCCATTTGGATCAGGAGCAACTCTTTACATTCGTCCGTATATGATCGCAACAAACGCTGTTATCGGTGTTAAGCCGGCGGATGAGTATCAGTTCCGTATTTTAGTTACACCGGTTGGACCATACTTCAAGGGTGGCGCTAAGCCTATTACAATCCGTGTATCGGATTTCGACCGTGCGGCACCTCACGGAACAGGCCACATTAAGGCTGGTCTGAACTATGCAATGAGCTTACATGCCATCGTAGATGCACATAAGCAGGGATTTGCCGAGAACCTTTATCTTGATCCTGCGACAAGAACTTATGTTGAGGAGACAGGTGGAGCAAACTTCCTCTTCATTACAAAAGACGGAAAGTTCGTAACACCAAAGTCAGACAGTATCTTACCTTCTATCACAAGAAGATCTCTGATGGTTGTTGCCGAGAAGTATCTGCATATGCCGGTAGAGCACAGACAGGTTAAATTCTCTGAGGTACCTGATTTTGCAGAGTGTGGACTTTGCGGTACAGCAGCAGTTATTTCTCCAATCGGCAAGATCGTAGATCACGGTAAGGAGATTTGTTTCCCGAGCGGAATGGAAGAGATGGGACCATATACCAAGAAGCTTCGTGAGACACTCACCGGAATCCAAATGGGTGAGATCGAAGGACCTGAGGGATGGGTTCATAAAATTATGTAATTACCGAATCAAAAGGGTGGCGCTTAGGCGTCACTCTTTTTCTTTGCAAAGATATATGGTATACTGAGCGTAAATGATGCGGAAAATCTGTTTTTTTCGAATCGGGTACGACGAATCATGCGGTATATCTCTGATGTACCGCTGCGAAAAACAAGGGAGAGAAAACCGTGACGGATCAGGAACGGAGAGCAAGGAGAAGAATTTTATTAAGCAAGATAAAACGACAAAAACAATTGCGTCATAATGTGATTTTATCGATTATAGCGATCGCAGCGATCATAGTGTTCGTATTTGGTGTCTGGCAGTATGCGAAAGCCAAGATGAAACCGGCGGTATCTTCCGGGGTAAATGCGCAGGAAGTTACATCAACACTCTATATTGCAGATCGCCCGGAACTTGATGTGGAACTTCTTCCGATCAATAAATACTCCCGCCCGGGGACGGAGTTAAAAGAAGTCAAAGGCATTGTTGTTCACTATACCGCGAATCCGGGATCCACGGCCCGGCAGAACAGGGATTATTTCGCGGGACTTGCCGAGACGCATGAAACTTCGGCGAGCAGTCATTTTGTTATCGGACTAAGCGGTGAGATCGTGCAGTGCATCCCGTGCAGTGAAATCTCTTATGCCTCGAATAACCGTAACAAAGATACCATCTCGATTGAATGCTGTATCGAGGATGAAACCGGAAAATTTAATGATGACACCTATCAGTCGCTGGTTAAGCTTGTGACATGGCTGATGGGACGGTATGATCTGGATGTGGATGATGTGATCCGCCACTACGATGTAACCGGAAAGAACTGTCCGAAGTATTTTGTGGAAAACCCTAAGGCGTGGAAACAGTTTAAGACGGACCTGGTGGATTATATTGCAAAATATGGAATTGCAAAAGAAGAGTAAATCACTTAAAATATTGATATAAATGATAAGGAGTCAACGCTTGGATACCATCTATCTTGATTTATTGGAACATAAGGAAGTACGCAGCAATCTTAGTGCCCTTCGTGCTAAGCTTCGCGCAGGAACAGAGGAAGCATACAATAAGGAGCATGTGAGCACCTTTGTGCAGGAACATGAAGCATTTGTTCTGGATCTGCTTGCGGAGGAAGATGCCAAGACGCGCAAGAATGCAGCACTTCTGTTAGGCGATATAAGTTATCAGAACGGCGCACAGGCTTTGTATGATGCTTATGAGAAGGAGAACACACTCTTTGTAAAGAGTGCGTATCTGGATGCTTTGTCACAGATGGATATAGCGGACAAACTTCCACAGATCAAGCAGCAGATTGAAAAATTAGCTGCGGAGGATGTCGCAGAGGAAAATCGTAAGCATATAGATGAAGAACTTCGTGCGTTGCGTAAAATTGTAATCCGGTATGAAGGCATCTCGAAGCATAAGTTTGATCGCAAACAGACACACAACCTGGTACTTTTGTTTTGCAATAAGAACGGTCGTGAGACCGTACGGCGCATGACCGGCGGTAAGGTGCATCCGCTTGGCGTTATGGTTGAGACCGATGATCTGGTGCCACTGATGCAGGTTCGTACCTATCGGGAGATGCTTTTCCCGATTGAGGGCGGAAAGCTGACAGACAGTGAGCCCTGTCTCTTATACACATCTGACGCTGCCGACG
>URQG01000279.1 GCA_900549895.1 uncultured Lachnobacterium sp. | reverse complement strand
ATCTACACGCGTAAGATCGTCGGCAGCGTCAGATGTGTATAAGAGACAGGTCCTGCGAATCGCGCCTCCGCAATCAGGACATACCACATCCGGAATAATCTCCGGCTCAACATCGGAGAAATCAAAGCCAACGGAAACTTTCTGTGTCTCCTCGTCCGTATTCAGAACAAGGCATGCATCAAATTTTTTACCTGCTTTCGACTTAAACCCTCGAATGGTTGCAGTCTTTCCTTTCTCAATCAGTTCTTTTACCTGTTCTTCAGAAGGAACAATTCCTGCGATCTCACCGATATTAAAATTACATCCCGATTTATCATTTTTGTAATTTGTGCATCCATAGCCAAACGGAGTTGTTACCAGTTCTCCGCCACAAACCGGACATTTAACGCCTATCTTGCGTCTTGATCCTGCGCCGCGTGCATTCTTTCCTGCGAAATCACTGATACGTTCCGCAAGCGGCGTGCGAATATTCTGATCGATCATTTTGAGAGTTTCTGTTCGGATAAACTCCTCAAGTTTATGTCGATAATCCCAAAAATCTACAGTTCCCTGTGTAATTCCGTCAAGCCCCTTCTCCCACGATGCAGTCATCTTGGGATTAAGAAGCGCCGGTACCGTCATATTCACAACTTCATAAACCATCTCTCCAAGATTTTCAGGCGTAAGTACCTGCGTCTTTTTATTCAGATTCAGATACCCAATGCGAACCAGTTTTTTTATAATTTCTGCCCGCGTTGCGGAAGTTCCGATTCCGGATCCTTTGATCTGTTCACGAAGTTCTTCATCTTCTATGAGCTGTCCGGCATTCTCCATTGCAAGAACCATTGAACCGGACGTATAGCGTTTCGGTGGAGAAGTCTTACCCTCTTTTATTCCGTATTCCAAGACTTCAATCGAATCTCCACTTTGAATCCGATCTGCAAGCTCAAGAAGGACTTTCGGATCAGAATCCTCTTCATTTTTTTCTCCGTTCTCCTGACGCGAATATTCTCCTCCCGTCACACGATCAAGCCCCCGATTGGGATTATCGGGGTCATTCTTATCTTTTTTCTTCGGAATGCCTGCGATCTCCAGATAGCCCGGAGATTTTAACACTTTTGCAGAAGCAAAAAACGATTCCGTATGTTCCTGCATATCCACGCCCACGACTAATTTCACATTCTGATACTCTGCCGGCGGATAAAATACACTTAAAAATCTTCGCACGATCAACTCAAAGACCGCTTTCTGTAACGAATTCAACGAATTCAATTCTGTAAGCTGTCCGGTCGGAATAATTGCATAGTGATCTGTCACTTTACTGTCATCTGTATATTGTGTTTTTGCAATATTGCGATACAACTGTTGTTGCATGATTTTTTCTACAAACGCATTCGTAGGCTCATACCCTCGCAGCCTGCTGATATTCTTTTGAATTTCTTTTGCGACAGAGGTAGACAATACACGCGCATCCGTTCTTGGATAAGTCGTAAGTTTTTTCTCGTATAGATCCTGTGCAACCTGAAGCGTTTCATCAGGACTGATCTTAAAGCGTTTTGCGCATTCCGCCTGAAGTTCCGCAAGATTAAACAGCAAAGGGGCTCGCTTTTTGCTGATTCCCTTTTCCAGCGACAATACTTTCGCTGACTGTCCGTTTAGAGCATCTATGAATGACTGTGCATCTTCCTGTTTCTTAAAACCATTCTCTTTATATAAAAGCGGCGAATCCAAGTATTTCGACTTCTCGGTCGTCTTCCACTCACCTTCGATTCCCGCATCTGTAAAGCGACCTGTCACACGATAAAATGGTGTCTCCTTAAAATTGCGAATCTCCCGTTCGCGGATTACGACCATGCCAAGAACACAGGTCATTACTCTGCCCACCGCAATTGCCGTATAGGAACGTGTTCCTGCGGCATCATTTAACAGACTTCCGTATTTCACTGACATCACACGTGAAAAATTAATTCCCATCGCATAATCTTCAATGGTCCGCATGATACCGGATTTTCCCAGATTAGCATACTCTGACATCGGTTTTGCTTCATGAATCCCTCGAAGGATTTCCTCTTCTGTCTGAGAATCGATCCAGACACGAAGTTCTTCCATGCCTTCACGCACACCACCGAAATTACGTATATTTTCCTCGATCGTCTGTCCTTCTTTTCCGGCATCTCCGGCCCAGTAAACCCGGTCAATGTCCTCTCGCATCAACATCCCGTGCACAATATCATATTGATGATGAACATCCTTAATAACATCATATTTATAATTTTGCGGAAGAAACGGAAGATCCTCAAGCTTCCATTTCTTGTATTTCATATCATAACTTTCCGGATAAACCAGTCCTACCAGATGACCGATGCACCAGGTAATAACATAATCCGAATTTTCTATGTAACCATCCTTGCGTCCGCTAACCTTGAGCACCTTGGAAAACTCCTGGGCAACAGACGGTTTCTCGGTAATAATTAAAGATTTTCCCATAATTTATAACTCATTCATATCAATCAGCTCAAATCTTGAATCTTTCTTTGCGACCTCGATCAGTGCCGGCTCAAACGCCTTGGCCGAGAAAAGATAGAAATGATTTGACTGCACTCTTGCCTTCTCCATAGATTCATACAATTTCTCACACATTTCCATCGTAAGATATGGCTTTTCCCAGTTACACAATCCAACAATATTCTGCCGGTCACTGCTCTGTGCAATAATATCGATTGTACCGGTTTTACCGATCCAGGTTCCCATCTTATGAATTGCAAACGGGACTCGTCCGATCTGATTTAAAAGTTGCAGATATTCCATGCATACATCGCAGAAATAGCGATTCATATAAGAATCCAGTTCTTTTTCGATATGTTTATCATAGAAATCTTCCGGTGTCAGTCGATATAAATCCTGTCTCTTATACACATCTGACGCTGCCGAC
>URQG01000278.1 GCA_900549895.1 uncultured Lachnobacterium sp. | reverse complement strand
CTCGTGGGCTCGGAGATGTGTATAAGAGACAGTATGTACTCCGCTTCTTTTTTTGAGGATGAAGAAGAGGAAGCAAAGAAGAAAGAACTTTCCGAGGAAGAACGAAAGAAAGTTGAAGAGAAGGAAAAAAAGCAGGAGAAAGCGATGATGGGGGGAACCGTGGTTTTTTCTATTGTGTTTGCATTGGCATTGTTTTTTGCTCTACCATATTTCCTTTCAGGCTTTTTTCATAAAATAATTGAGTCGGAGACACTGATCGCTTTGATCGAGGGATTGATTCGACTGGCTATATTTGTTGGATATATTGCAATCATTTCACTGACACCGGATATCAAACGTGTGTTTATGTATCATGGTGCGGAGCACAAATGTATCAACTGCATCGAGCACGGCATGGAACTGAATGTAGAAAATGTGCGGAAAAGTTCTAAGCTGCATAAGCGGTGCGGAACGAGTTTTCTGCTGATCGTTATGCTGATTTCGGTTGTATTTTTTATGTTCATCCGGGTAGATTCAAGAATCTTGCAGTTGGGATTACGTCTGCTTTTGATCCCTGTGATTGCCGGTGTGTCTTATGAGTTTATCCGTTTGGCGGGACGATATGATAACTGGTTTGTTAATATCCTGTCGCAACCCGGACTTTGGATGCAGAGGCTTACAACGAAAGAACCGGATGACGATATGATCGAGGTTGGAATCGCATCGGTGGAAGCTGTATTTGACTGGAAAAAGTGGCAGAAGGAAGAGAACGTATGACATATCGTGAAGCAATTGTTTTAGGTGAGTCAATTTTACGGAAAGCAGATATTGTGGATGCAAAGACGGATTCGTGGCTGCTCCTTGCAATGGCCTGCAAAATTGACCACACATATTATTATATGCATATCGATGAAGAGATGACGGAAGAACAGGCGCGCGAATTTGAAGTGCTCATTAAGAAGAGAGCGGAGCGTGTTCCACTTCAATATATTACGGGAGAGCAGGAATTCATGGGACTTACGTTTCATGTGAATTCCAATGTGCTGATTCCGAGACAGGATACAGAGACTTTGGTGGAAGAGGCACTTAAAGTCGTCCGGCCGGGAATGAAAATTATGGATATGTGTACCGGATCAGGCTGCGTGCTGATCAGCATTTTGAAGAATGCACATGATATAGAGGGCATTGGCTATGATATATCCAAGCAGGCAATTAATGTGGCCAAGGAAAATGCCAAGTTGAATGAAGTGCCGGCGGTATTTGAACGCAGTGATCTGTTTGAAGATGTAGTCGAGAAGGACTTTGATGTAATCGTTTCTAATCCGCCGTATATTCCAACGGACGTGATAGCAACATTGATGCCGGAAGTGGCAGAGTTTGAGCCGCGCGAGGCACTGGATGGCAAGGGCGACGGTCTGTATTTCTACAGTAAGATTTTGGAACAGTGTAAGAATTACATGAAGCCGGATGGTTATGTTTTGTTTGAAATCGGATGTAAACAGGGAGATTCCGTATCAACGATGATGCGTCTGGCGGGATTTTCCGAGGTGCATGTGATCAAGGATCTTGCAAGAAATGACCGTGTGGTTATGGGACATCTCTAGCGGTGTAGCTGTTTCTACCTGATATTGAGATAATGAACTTTGTTGAAAATTCGATAGATGTTGGGCGTTACATCAAAGATGTACCGCGGGAAAGAGAGGATAGATTATGTTTGATAAATTAGAGGATCTGCTCCATCATTATGAGGAGCTTATGAATACATTAAGTGAGCCGGATGTGGCAAACGATCCGAATCGCTTCCGTAAGCTGATGAAGGAACAGAGCGATTTGCAGCCGATCGTGGATGCGTACAAGGAGTACAAGCAGTGCAAGCAGAATATTGATGATTCACTTGCGATGCTGGAAGAAGAAAATGACGAAGAGATGCGTGAGCTTGCCAAAGAAGAACTAAATGAGTCGAAGAGCCGTCTTGCCGAGCTTGAGCAGGAATTAAAGATTTTGTTATTGCCGAAGGATCCGAATGATGACAAGAACGTTATCGTTGAGATCCGTGCAGGTGCCGGTGGAGAAGAAGCTGCGCTTTTTGCAGCAGAAATCTACCGTATGTATGTGCATTACGCAGAGCGACGCCACTGGAAGGTGGAGACCCTTGAGGCGGATGAGACCGGTATTGGCGGAATGAAGTCTGTTGATTTCATGGTAACCGGAGCCGGAGCTTATTCTGTACTGAAATATGAGTCCGGTGTACATCGTGTGCAGCGTGTGCCGGAGACTGAGTCTCAGGGACGAATCCAGACTTCTACCTGTACGGTAGCCGTTATGCCGGAGGCAGAGGATGTGGACGTACACATTGATGAGAAGGATATCCGAATCGATGTAATGAGAGCTTCCGGAAATGGTGGACAGTGTGTCAATACGACCGATTCTGCGGTTCGACTGACTCATTACCCGACCGGAATCGTTATTTACAGCCAGACAGAGAAGTCTCAGATTCAGAATAAGGAGAAAGCTTTTGCATTACTGCGTTCCAAGTTGTATGACTTAGAGTTACAGAAGAAGCAGGATGCAGAATCTGCGGAGCGACGCAGTCAGATCGGAACCGGTGATCGTTCCGAGAAGATTCGTACTTATAACTTCCCTCAGGGACGTGTGACAGATCACAGAATCAACCTGACATTGTACAAGCTGGATAAGATCCTTGACGGAGACATCCAGGAGATCATCGATGCATGTATTGCAGCGGATCAGGCGAAGAAGCTTGCACATATGCAGGAAGAGTAAAATTTTGGTTTGTCGTGATCCGATAGGCTTTCAAAACGGACGATACCGGATGATAAAATACGATTCGAAAATTAGCAGTAACTTGCTTAAAGCCGACGGACTTTGAACGATTTCAATGACCGGATGTTTTTTCAGAGTTACGGCATCGAA
>URQG01000277.1 GCA_900549895.1 uncultured Lachnobacterium sp. | reverse complement strand
GAATTGTTCTGGCAGCACTGATTGCGTTAATTCTGATCGGCGGTATCAAGCGTATCGGACAGGTAACGGAAAAACTGGTCCCGTTTATGGCGGCCATTTACATTCTTCTTGCAATCGGCGTGGTTGTGATCAATCTTAAGGCAATCCCAAGTGTTTTCGGGGCAATCTTTGAGGGCGCATTCCATCCATCTGCCGTAACCGGAGGTGCGGTCGGAAGTTTCTTTATGAGTATGAAAAAAGGTGTATCGCGCGGTATCTTCTCAAATGAGGCCGGTCTTGGAACAGGATCGATCGCACATGCCTGCGCGGATACGAGAAAGCCGGTAAAACAGGGCTTTTTCGGAATCTTTGAGGTGTTTGTGGATACGATCGTGATCTGTACTCTGACTGCATTGGTTATTCTTTGCAGCGGGGTGCCGGTGGGATACGGCGATGCGGCAGGCGCAGAACTGACAATCAGCGGATTTACCTCCGTGTATGGCGGATGGATATCCATTTTCACGGCGGTAGCAATGTGCTGCTTTGCTTTCTCTACCATCATCGGATGGGGACTTTACGGAACACGATGCATTGAATTTTTGCTCGGATCGCGTGCAAATAAGCCGTTTAAGGTAGCCTACTCACTGGTTGCAATCGTTGGAGCAACGATGAATCTTGGTCTTATGTGGAGTATTGCGGAAACCTTTAACGGACTGATGGCCATCCCGAACCTGATTGCAGTATTCCTTCTGTCTGGTGTGGTTGTGAAGCTTGTCAAAGAGTATTTTGAGGGAGAAGGAAAAGAAGGCTGATAGTTTTTTTCATTAAGTGCATCGGGTTTGACCGGTGCACTTAATTATGATATAATTGTTGTATACAAAATACAGAGGGATAACATATGGATGAGATAACACTGAAAGCACTGGCCAAGATCAATCTTGGGCTGGATGTGATACGTAGAAGAGAAGACGGCTATCATGAGGTTCGTATGGTCATGCAGACGATTCACCTGTATGACCGGCTGGATATCGTAAGAAGCCGTGAGCCGGGAATTCGCATACAATCGAATCTGAATTTCCTGCCTGTGAATGAGAATAATCTTGTCTATAAGGCCGGTATGCTTCTGATGGACGAGTTTGGCATTACAGACGGAGTGGACGTCAGGCTGACCAAACGGATTCCGGTCGCTGCCGGTATGGCGGGCGGAAGTACGGATGCGGCATCGATGCTTTACGGAATGAATCAGATTTTTGATCTGGGACTGTCACGAAAGGCGTTGATGGAGCGTGGTGTCAAAATAGGTGCGGATGTCCCGTATTGTCTGATGCGAGGTACGGCTTTGGCGCAGGGAATCGGGGAGAAGCTTAGTCAGCTTCCGCCGATGGTAAAGTGTCCGGTCCTGATCGCCAAACCTGCGGTATCGGTATCAACGAAGTTTGTATATCAGAATCTGAAACTGGATGAGCATACGATCCATCCGGATATAGACGCTTTGATCGGTGCAATCCGTAATAAAGATTTTACGGCAATCTGCGGAAATATGGGTAATGTACTTGAGAGTGTGACGATTCCGAATTATCCGGTGATCGCACAGATCAAGGAAAAAATGATGGAGGCGGGCGCAAGCCATGCGATGATGAGCGGAAGCGGTCCTACCGTCTTTGGCCTGTTTGAGGATGAGGAGATTGCGCGGCATGCACGTGATGTTATGAAAGAATCCGGTCTGGCACGTCAGGTGTATCTGACTTCCATATACAACAACCGACGAAAATAGAGTGTATATTCTGATTTGGGGAAGGATGGCCGGAAGGCCTATTGATAAAGAATGGAGTAGAGGAAAGCATGACAGATGATTTGACATTAAATATGAATGCGTATTTGCCGTTGCGGGATGTGGTGTTTAACACTCTTCGAGAGGCAATTTTAAAGGGGGATCTCAAGCCGGGGGAGCGCTTGATGGAGTTGCAGCTGGCTGCAAAATTAGGGGTAAGCCGTACGCCGATCCGTGAGGCAATCCGTATGCTTGAGCAGGAAGGTCTTGCTGTCACAATGCCAAGAAAAGGCGCGGAAGTTGCGAAGATGACACTGAAAGATATGGAGGATGTTCTCGAGATCCGTGAAGCTTTGGACGAATTGGCGGTGCGTATCGCATGTGAGAAGATTACCGATGAACAGATGAAGCGTCTTACCGACGCGAAGGATCTGTTTGAAACGAGTACCCGTTCCGGTGATGTCAAGATGATCGCGGAAGCGGATGTAAGTTTTCATGATGTCATCTATGAGGCTACCGGCAATCCGAAACTTGAGACACTGCTTAATAATCTGCGTGAGCAGGTATACCGGTATCGTGTCGAGTACATTAAGGATCCGCAGAATTATCCGGTGCTGATCAGGGAGCATGAGGCAATTCTTCTTGCACTCAAAGAAAGAAATGTGAAAAAGGCAGAAAGTGCGATGCACGAGCATGTGGCAAATCAGGCTGTGGCGGTCAAGAATGTGATCCAGCAGCAGGGGTAAATGAATAGATTGGTCCGGAATGGACATTCTAAAGGATGAACGCTTGGCGTTCATCCTTTTTTGTGCAACTACACATAGTGGCAGGATTTTTCACAAATTCTATGATTCTGTCTAAAATCGTGTCCGACCTAGAAGTGATGTCACAGAAGTCTAGCGCTACCTGGTTGGCACAATTGCTAAGTCGCAGAGTTTGTATACAGCGTAAAATCTGAAAATTAGAAAGGCCTATGAATGTAGCGGGAAGTAAAACGGTAAAAAGATGAAAAAGATACCGGAAAATCAAGGAAATGGAAAAAGTTTATAAATGTAGCGGGAAGTAAAACGGTAAAAAAGATGAAAAAGATACCGGAAAATCAAGGAAATGGAAAAAGTTTATAAATGTAGCGGGAAGTAAAACGGTAAAAAAGATGAAAAAGATACCGGAAAATCAAGGAAATGGAAAAAGTTTATAAATGT
>URQG01000276.1 GCA_900549895.1 uncultured Lachnobacterium sp. | reverse complement strand
GATTATATTGAACTACTTCGAAAATTACGTGAACTTCCTAAAGTTAAGAAAGTGTTTATCCGTTCGGGAATCCGGTTTGATTATCTGATGTACGACAAGGATCGTACCTTCCTTCGTGAACTTTGTGAGCATCATGTAAGCGGACAGCTTAAGGTGGCTCCGGAACATATCAGTAATGCAGTGCTGCAGAAGCTTGGAAAGCCAAGTGTGGAAGTGTACAACAGTTTTGTGAAGGCTTATAAGGATATGAATAGGAAGCTTGGAAAGGAACAGTATCTGGTTCCGTATCTGATGTCTTCCCATCCCGGTTCCACCTTAAAGGAAGCGATCGAGCTTGCCGAGTATCTGCGCGACCTTGGTTATATGCCGGAGCAGGTACAGGATTTCTATCCGACACCATCGACGATCTCGACCTGTATGTATTATACCGGTCTGGATCCGCGAACCATGGAGCCGGTCTATGTGGCAACAAATCCGCATGAGAAAGCGATGCAGCGTGCTTTAATCCAGTATCGTAATCCCAAGAACTATGATCTTGTGCATGAGGCACTGGTGAAAGCCGGACGCGAGGATCTGATCGGATTTGATAAGAAGTGTCTGATACGTCCGCGCAAATTTCATTCTTCATCAAACGGATACGGTGCAGGAACAGGGAAAAACACACAATCCAGGAATCACAAAGACTCCAGCAATCATAAACAGACAGCCAGAGGAAATGGTACAAAGAATACTGCTTCAAAAAATATGAACGGAAAGAATAACGGCGGAACCAAAGCAAAGAAGAAAACAATCCGCAATATTCATAAGAAAAAATAATGAGAGAATTTATCATTGGAATAAATGAGGCGGGACAACGTCTTGACAAATATTTAAAGAAGATTCTTCCGAATGCTTCAAGTGGTTTCTTGTATAAGATGCTCAGAAAGAAGAATATCACCTGTAATAAAGCAAAGATGACAGGAAAAGAACAACTGAAAAAAGGCGACCGCATTCAGATATTCTTCAGCGAAGAGAC
The DNA here is from genome assembly GCA_900549895.1 of uncultured Lachnobacterium sp. Lineage (GTDB taxonomy): Bacteria > Bacillota > Clostridia > Lachnospirales > Lachnospiraceae > Roseburia. Next base: position 1,948 of record URQG01000276.1, on the reverse strand, counting down.
GTTTATGAAGTTTATGCAGGATCCGGAAAAATTAAAAAATGAATTTGAGCAGCTGAAGACACTGCCGCTGAAGGGGCTTCGGGTTGTTTATGAGGATGAGGATATCTTGATTGCGGATAAGCCTTACAATATGCTTTCGCAGAAGGCAAAGGATCATGACATATCTGCCAACGAATATCTGCTCGGTTATCTGATTCGCTCCGGAAGCCTTGAACTTGAAGGCTTTGCAAGCTTTCGCCCATCGGTCTGCAATCGTCTTGACCGCAACACGACCGGTCTGCTTCTTATGGGCAAAAGCCTAAATGGATCCCAAACACTGTCTCAGGCATTAAAGGATCGTACGATCCGTAAGTTTTACCGGGCGCTGGTTTCCGGAGAAATAAAAGAAAGCGCACATTTATCCGGTTATCTTCGAAAGGATGAGAAAACAAATCAGGTGGAGATTTTAGAGAAAGAGGCCGACAATGCATCCTATATTGAGACGGCATATGAACCGGTTGCCTATAAGAATGGCGTAACGGAACTTGAGATTCATCTCATTACTGGTCGAACCCATCAGATTCGTGCCCATTTGTCATCGATCGGACACCCGATCATCGGGGATATGAAATACGGGGATGCAAATGTGAATCATGCTTTTTATGAATTGGATCATGTGACACATCAGCTGCTTCATGCATATCGGTTGGAATTTCCGGACGGTCGCATTTTTACGGCTCCGGTACCGGAAGTGTTTGAACAGATCATGAAGGGGTAAGGAGAGCATTATGCCGACATGGAATTCGAGAGGCCTTCGAGGTTCTACCTTAGAGGATATGCTCAATCGAACAAATGAAAAATATTTAACAAACGGACTGGCGCTTATTCAAAAAATCCCAACGCCGATTACGCCGATTGATATCGACAAACAGTCGCGTCATATTACACTTGCATATTTCGACCAGAAGAGTACGGTCGACTATATCGGTGCGGTACAGGGTATTCCGGTCTGTTTTGATGCCAAAGAATGTAATACCGACACCTTTCCGCTTGCGAATATCCATGAGCATCAGGTAGCATTTATGGAACAATTTGAAAAGCAGGATGGTATTGCTTTTATTTTGATTTCTTATACCCACAGGGATCAGTTTTATTATTTGAGATTCTCTGAGTTAAAGCGATTCTGGGATCGTGCACAGGAAGGCGGAAGAAAAAGTTTTCGATTGGAAGAACTTGATCCGGAATATTTTTTACCGGAAGTGTCGGGGGTTCTGGTTCCGTATCTGAATGCGTTACAAAAGGATCTTGCATCGAGGGATTGACAATTTGTCGGATATCCCATATAATAGCGTTGTTTTTATATGCTACCAAATTATCACGGTATCACTTTACCATAATAAAGCGAGAGGGGTTTACATATGAAAGATCAAATGTTACATACACCCGACGGAGTACGGGATATTTATAATGGGGAATGCAAGCAGAAGCTTTTGTTACAGGATCGCCTTCATGCAGTGTTAGAGCGTTACGGATACAGGGACATCCAGACACCGACTTTCGAATTTTTTAATATCTTTGGAAAAGAGATTGGAACAACGCCTTCACGTGATCTGTATAAGTTTTTCGACAAGGACGGAGAAACTCTGGTGCTTCGACCGGACTTTACGCCATCGATTGCAAGAAGTGCCGTAAAGTATTTCAGTGAGGATGACATACCGGTAAAGCTTTGTTATATGGGCAATACCTTTATCAATTCTTCTTCCTATCAGGGAAGATTAAAGGAGACAACCCAGTGCGGAGTCGAGCTGATCGGTGACGGAACGGTTGCTGCGGATGCGGAAATCCTTGCAATGGTTGTAGATTCGCTGAAGGCAAGCGGACTGAAAGAATTTCAGATCTCCGTCGGACATGCAAGTTTCTTTGCGGGACTGGTACAGTCTGCCGGACTTAATGAAGAAGAGATTCATGA
>URQG01000275.1 GCA_900549895.1 uncultured Lachnobacterium sp. | reverse complement strand
ATCTTAGAAACTTATTGTAAATATATATCGTCCGAACAACACATTTTCATTATAGCAATCTTCTCTATCGGATTCAACAAAACAAAAATAAGAGTTGCCGCAATCCGCTTTTTGACCACGACAACCCCTATTTCACTCCGTCTTATTTTGAAGTGCGACTTGGTACACAGTCAAAATCCGGATTAAATGCGTAGAAATTCTTGCTGTCCAAATCTTCCTGAACCATTCTAAGTGCCTCTCCGAATCTTTGGAAATGCACGATCTCGCGCTCTCTTAAAAAACGAATCGGATCTGCCACTTCCGGGTCCGTTGCAAGTCGAAGAATATTGTCATATGTTTTACGTGCTTTCTGTTCCGCCGCCATATCCTCAACAAGATCCGCAATCGCATCACCGCTGCACTGAAACTCACAGGCATTAAACGGCACACCGCCGGCCGCCTGCGGCCATACGGCAGCTGTGTGATCAATATAATACGGTGCAAAGCCGGCCGCTTCCAGTTCTTTTGCCGATAATCCTTTGGTAAGCTGACGTACAATAGCACCGATCATTTCCAGATGCGCAAGTTCTTCGGTACCGATATCGGTTAATAATCCCGCCACGCGTGGATTTGCTGCTGAAAAGCGCTGCGAAAGATAGCGCATAGACGCACTTAATTCCCCATCTGGACCGCCATATACCAATACCCTATAACGAAAAAAGGAAGGAATAGGTTCACCCTGCTCCTTCCTATTATATTATTCCTATCCGAGAATTCCTGCAACAATAGCTGCCGCCATCTTCTTGTAGTCATACAGCTCCACATCGTCCCTATCATCCACAAAGCAACACTCGATAAGCATTGCCGGAGAATTGGTTCGGCGCAGCACATACAGATCCGTCCGAATCTTCACGCCACGGTTCTTAAATCCAAGAGCCTCTATCTCTTTGACAACCCTCTCTGCCGCTGGCTTCGCCGCGCTGGTGGCACTGTACACATACGCTTCCGTTCCGGTTGTCTTACCGTTGCCTTTCTTATCGCCGGCTCCGGCATTGAAATGGATGGAAACATCCAGATCCACCTTGTGCTTGTTACACTTTGTCACAATACGCTTCAGGACATCCGTCTGGCTTGTCCCATTGGTGCATGTGCAGTCATACACCTTGTGCCCTTTCTTTTTAAGAAGCCGGATCACTTCTTTTTTGACCTTGCGTGCCTCTGTGGACTCTTTGATCAGTCCGATCGCGCCGCAGGCAATCTTGCCGTCCGGGTTATGCCCTGCATGTACATTGATCTTCATATTATTCACCATCCTTTACTTCCGGAATGCCGGCAACCGATGTAAGAAGCGACACTACACCGGCAACCACTGATGCCGACACTGCCATCTTCCAATCCACTGCTGATACCACTGCTGCCGTACCGATCACCGCAACTGCAGTCTGTGCCATTGTTTTGATTGCGCGGATCCCTGCCGCTTTCATCCACTTCTGTGTATCTACACTTGGTTTTAACACACAATTTTTCATCATAGCAAATACCTCTCTTTCTTATTTAATATATTGAGCGATCATCGTTACCAACCCGATCGCAAAAGCGGTGGATACGGTACTGATAATTGCAGTAACCGCTACAGACTTATATTTTTTCATGTCCTCTGCCGGTGCACGCTCCATAACATCTACGCGAGCATCCATTCCATCAATTTTCTTATCAAGATTGCAGACATTATCATTGGTATTCTTAACCTCTTCTACCAGCTGCACCATCGTATTACTCATTGTATGTATCTCTTCGACAATCGGTTCCAACTTATCGATGCGATGCGTATTCGACTTTGCGCGTGCCTCAACTCTTGTGATCCGACGTTCATCATAAAGTTTTGACCACATAGCACTTCTCCTTCCGGGTTTTCCTGACTATATTGTAATTTCCACTAATTAGATTTTTGTACCAAAAAAGGCACCCGAAGATGCCTTTCTCTGCAATTTAGCAGGTTATCTTTTGTGAACTATGCAGATGTTGCAGCGGATGCTTTCAAATCGTTAATATCTTTCATGCACTGCATGACATATTTTCCAGTGTCGGTGAGTGCATAAGATGAAGTAACTTTTCCATCTGATATTACATGAGTAATTCCTTCATAGGAATTCAAACCATATACAGGTTCTTGTGTATCACTTGTCACTTGAATTGATGTTCCTTCGTATGGCTCAAAATCATCATATATAGCTTCAAGGTCGGTGGTAAGCATTGGTTTAACAACCATATTATTAAGTACTGCTCCACTTAAAACCACAATATCAATTCTTAATCCTTTTGCTCCATTAGGGACATTCCAAATTCTACTATCAAATACATATGTTCCACCTGTAGATAACCAGGCAGAACATTCTAAACGATAATTCCCTGTTTCCTTAAATCCTGTCACCTTGAATGTTTTTCCATCAATCACCTGTATTATTTCTAATGTACCTTGATTTATCAAACTAAATTTTGCATCATTAGTAGCTGTGCCATTCAATGTATATGTTCCATCTCCATTGTTTGTAAATGTAACACCATTTACAGTTCTTGATTCGATTGAAGAAATGGGAAGCAGGTTCTTTCCGCAAGTCTTGATCTCATAACCGGAATATGGAACATAATCTTCATAGGTAGCTTCAATGTCGGTGGTTAGCATTGGTTTAAAAGTCAAATTGTTGAATGTTTGGCCCTGTCTAATAGCAATTCTAAAATCTAAGTATGGATATTTTTCCTTACTTTCAATAATCGTCCCACTATTATATGACGTTAGATTTGCAGTCTCCGCTTTATTTTTATCCCTGTACATTCCCCAAAGAAAATAAGTGTTCCAATTGGAACCTTCCGGAGCACCTATATATTTCAATCCGGAAAAATTATTTTCAATTGCAGTTACAAGATAAAAATATGTAAAACTAGTAGCCGTGCCATTCAATGTATATGTCCCATCATTATTTTTCGTGCAGGTCACACC
>URQG01000274.1 GCA_900549895.1 uncultured Lachnobacterium sp. | reverse complement strand
GTATCGTTCAAAGTCCGTCAGTTACCAAACATCTACTGCTAATTTTCTAGCGTTATTCTATTATCCGGTATCTTCCGTTTTTGAATCCCTATCTGATCACGGCAAACCCGAATTTAGAGAATTTTAATATTTTTTGTTAGCACTCGTACTTGACGAGTGCTAATTTGCGTGCTATAACATTCTCGTAAACAAGAAAACATATTCCGTGATCCATAACAAGAGAGCGGAGGATTCATAATGTGAATGCTTCAAAAGAATTTGTTAAGTATATGATATAGAGTTCGGAAGCATTGACAGGTATAAAAAAGGAGGGCGTGCTATGAACATTCAGAAATTTACAACGAAATCTATCGAGGCAATCAACGATTGTGAAAAGCTTGCCTGTGATTATGGTAATCAGGAGCTGGAACAGGAACATCTGCTTGTTGCGTTACTGCAGCAGGAGGATGGATTGATCCCGAAATTGATCGAAAAGATGGGCATTGATGTTGCTCAATTTACGGAAAGTGCTAAGAATAAACTTGCAGCCAGAGTGAAGGTGTCCGGTGGTGAAATGCGCTGGGGACAGTATTTGAACAATGTTTTGATTCACGGTGAGGACGAGGCAAAACAGATGGGAGACGAATATGTCTCTGTTGAGCATTTGTTCTTATGTTTATTAAAGTATCCGAATAAAGCAATGAAGGAACTGATCAAGGAGTATGGTCTGACAAGAGATCGTTTCTTACAGGCGCTGTCAACCGTTCGGGGTAATCAGAGAGTGACATCCGATAATCCGGAAGCTACTTATGATACACTTGAGAAATATGGATATGATATGGTGGAACGGGCAAGACAGCAGAAGCTGGATCCGGTCATCGGACGAGATGAGGAGATCCGTAATGTGGTTCGAATTCTTTCCCGTAAGACCAAGAATAACCCGGTACTGATCGGTGAACCCGGTGTTGGTAAGACGGCCGTTGTCGAAGGCCTCGCGCAGCGAATCGTCAAGGGTGATGTCCCGGAGGGACTCAAAGATAAGAAGCTTTTTGCACTCGATATGGGCGCACTGGTTGCCGGTGCAAAGTATCGTGGCGAGTTCGAGGAGCGTCTGAAAGCCGTTCTTGACGATGTCAAGAATTCGGACGGACAGATCATTCTCTTTATCGATGAGCTGCACACGATCGTCGGCGCCGGTAAGACGGACGGCGCGATGGATGCGGGACAGCTGCTGAAACCGATGCTGGCAAGAGGTGAACTGCACTGTGTCGGTGCAACAACCTTAAACGAGTATCGTGAATATATTGAAAAAGATGCTGCATTGGAGCGTCGTTTCCAGCCGGTTATGGTGGATGAGCCGACCGTGGAAGATACCATTTCCATTCTTCGTGGTCTGAAAGATCGTTACGAAGTCTTCCATGGCGTCAAGATTACCGATTCCGCACTGGTTACTGCAGCGGTTCTTTCCAACCGTTACATTTCGGACCGTTTCCTTCCGGACAAAGCGATCGACCTTGTCGATGAAGCATGCGCAATGATCAAGACGGAGATTGATTCCATGCCGGCGGAACTCGATGAGTTGAATCGTAAGGTCATGCAGATGGAAATTGAGGAGACTGCTCTTAAGAAAGAGACCGATCGTCTCAGTCAGGAGCGTCTTGCAAACTTACAGAAAGAACTTGCGGAACTCCGTGATGAATTCAATACAAAGAAAGCACAGTGGAGTACGGAAAAGGATGCGGTTGATCGTGTCAGCCAGCTGCGTGAGAAGATTGAGAGCACCAAGAATGAGATGAAGCAGGCACAGCAGAGTTATGATCTGAATAAGGCCGCAGAGTTGCAGTATGGTGTACTTCCGCAGTTACAGAAGCAGTTGGAAGAGGAAGAAGAGAAGCTTAAGACAAGAGATCTCTCTTTGGTTCATGAGAATGTTACCGATGAGGAGATTGCAAAGATTATTTCCCGCTGGACCGGTATTCCGGTTGCAAAACTCAGTGAGAGTGAGCGTAATAAGACACTTCATCTGGATGAGGAACTGCATAAGAGGGTTATCGGACAGGATGACGGTGTGACCAAGGTGACAGAGGCAATCATCCGTTCCAAGGCAGGTATCAAGGATCCGACCAAGCCGATCGGTTCCTTCCTGTTTCTCGGACCAACCGGTGTCGGCAAGACGGAACTTGCCAAGGCACTTGCTGCAAGCCTCTTTGATGACGAATCCAATATGGTGCGCCTTGATATGAGCGAGTACATGGAGAAATACTCCGTGTCTCGTCTGATCGGAGCACCTCCAGGATATGTCGGATATGACGAGGGCGGTCAGCTGACGGAAGCAGTCCGCAGAAAACCATATTCCGTAGTTTTATTCGATGAGGTTGAGAAGGCGCATCCGGATGTCTTTAACGTATTGCTTCAGGTACTTGATGACGGACGTATCACCGATTCGCAGGGAAGAACCGTAGATTTCAAGAACACGATTATTATTATGACCTCGAACTTAGGATCTGCGCAGCTGCTTGAGGGAATTGATGAGAACGGACACATCCAGCCGGAGTGTGAGGCTGCTGTCATGGAAGAACTGCAAGGACATTTCCGTCCAGAGTTCCTGAACCGACTCGATGAGATCATTATGTTCAAGCCTTTGACAAAGGATAACATCGGCAACATCATTAAGCTGATGATGAACGATCTCAACAAGCGTCTGGAAGATCGTGAGATTCAGGTCGCTTTAACGCCGGAGGCAGAAAGTTTTATCATCGAGCATGGCTACGATCCAATCTATGGTGCAAGACCGCTGAAGCGTTTCCTGCAGAAACATGTTGAAACATTGTCTGCAAAACTGATCCTTGAGGATGCCGTTGACGCAGGCGATACGATCGAGATCGGAGTCGCGGATGACAAGCTGGAAGCACACGTGAAAAAAGCGTAAAGACGGGTAAGAAATATTTGGAAATTTTGACAGTATGACACAAAGAGACAGAGGCTTTTCGGTCATAATGTAGAAAA
>URQG01000273.1 GCA_900549895.1 uncultured Lachnobacterium sp. | reverse complement strand
CAACTTCCTTTTGTGTCATTTCAATTCCTGCTTTTGTACCGATTCCGTACCTGAGACAAATAATCTGTCTTTCTCTCTTGGACAGACGATCCAGTGCTTCCCTGAGCAGCCTGATTTCCACCTCATTCTCCATATCCCGATAGATGATATCCTCATCCGTTCCCAATATATCGGACAAAAGCAATTCATTGCCATCCCAGTCCACATTGAGCGGTTCATCGATCGATACCTCCAGCTTAATCTTATTGTTGCGTCTTAAATACATGAGTATCTCATTTTCAATGCATCTCGACGCATAAGTGGCAAGCTTGATCTTCTTTTCAGGATTAAAGGTATTAATCCCCTTGATCAATCCGATCGTTCCGATTGAAATCAGATCCTCAACGCAGATTCCCGTGTTTTCAAATTTCTTTGCAAGATAAACGACAAGACGCAGATTATGTTCAATCAACATCCGTCTTGCATCCTCCTTTGTAAAATCCTGTTCCGGCAGATCCGGTTGAACAAGAGCTGTCAGGCACTGATTCTCCTGCTCCCGTTCGAGAGGCGGCGGGAGTACATCGGATCCTCCGATGTAAAATACTTCCTCTTCCGCCCAAAACAGGCGAATTCTCTCCATCTTCCTGCGCAGCACACTTAATACATCTAACATTTTATGACATCCTTTCTTTCATTTTTCCCTCTCAAACGCCATCCACCGGTATCACCAAAAACGGACAGAAGCATTCAAAATAATCTGGTAGTCCATATTTTTCAATAAATTATCCTCCGCACATCCCATCCACACCCCTTTGCAGCAAACAGACTTCTTTCCGCTGAATACGCACATCTGCTCCATCCTCGTTACCCGGATTCTCCCCTCCTCTGTCCCCAAAGCCCGAAATGGTATCACACGATCCGGTATTCCACTGACACCAAGTTTTTTAAGCAATTCGGGACTTGCAATATGTACCGCTTCGCCGGTATCCGGCATCTTAAGATGATTGCCGGAGTCATACAAGCCAAAGCAGGAAGCACTTTTTCCATGATGTGATACCACCACCCGCATCCTATTACTTAACCCTTTCAGACTTTTCAGCAGCATACGGACAAGCACACCGGAAATGATCAACACAAGGATTCCCACATAAATCGTAAGGCTCTTTATTCCGGACCACTGTTCAACAGCAGTCGCAACACCATTTAAAATAACAACCGCTAACCAGCTGAGCGCAGTCTGACGAATGATCCGATGCAGCTTTTGTCGCCCAAAAGCGATCCTGATCATAAACGGTATCACAAAAATTGCAGACAACACAACAAAGAACGGATACGAAAATATGACTAATATTCCGGCAGATGCGACAGCTCCGGTCAAAGCAGCCACCGTCCGCCATATATAACGTTTTTCGCCTTCCATATTGCTGAAAATATAAGTGAGGGATAATACGATGAGATTCATCAGAAAGGTTTGTTCTACGAACAAATCCACATAAAATACGTAGATAAAAATCACCTCCTGTTCTTGCCATTATAAGGAAATATTCCTCAATAATTTAGCAAAAACAGGAGGTTGTAATTCAGAATTTATAGTCCGGTTTCGACAAAAGATTTATCTCTTTGAATTCTTAAGGAAATCCGGGATATTGATTTCAACCGGCTTAACGTTACTCGTTGGTGGAGTCGGACGATTGATTCCGATACCAGGCATCTGAGAAGAAGCCGGCTTAGCATCAGGAGTAACCGGTCTGCTTGTAACCGGAGTTGTTGCAGCGGTACGATTTAACAGTCCCTGTGTTGCGGAAGGACGGGTTGCGTTCTGTGTCGGATATACCATACGGTTTCCGATTCCGGAAGGTGCCGTCTTAGGTGCAGCATTCTCAAGTCCGGTTGCAATAACCGTAATGGTAGCTTCATCTGTCATAGTCTCATCGAACTTTGCACCAAAGATAATATTTGCATCCTCTCCTGCAAGATCCTGAACGTAGCTTGCGGCATCATTTGCATCCATAAGAGAGATATCTCCGGAAATATTAATAATAACATGGGTTGCCCCATTGATGGTTGTCTCAAGAAGAGGAGAAGCCACTGCAAGTTTCACTGCCTCGATTGCCTTCTCATCACCCTTTGCACTACCGATACCGATATGTGCCATACCCTTGTCCTTCATAACCGTCTGTACATCTGCGAAGTCAAGGTTAATGAGAGCCGGCAGATTGATCAGATCTGTAATTCCCTGTACTGCCTGCTGTAATACTTCATCTGCCTTCTTTAATGCGTCCGGCATAGAAGTACGTCTGTCTACGATTTCAAGAAGCTTATCATTCGGGATCACGATCAGTGTATCCACATTCTCTTTTAACTTTTCAATACCGGATACGGCATTGATCATACGCTTCTTAGCCTCAAACTTAAATGGCTTTGTTACAACGCCAACTGTCAGGATTCCCTGTTCCTTCGCAATCTTGGCTACGACCGGGGCTGCACCTGTACCGGTTCCGCCACCCATACCGCAGGTAACGAATACCATGTCTGCACCCTTAACAGCTGCGGATAATTCTTCTGCACTCTCTTCTGCTGCTTTCTCGCCAATCTCAGGCTGGGCACCTGCACCGAGTCCTTTTGTCAGCTTCTCTCCGATCTGAATCAATGTTGGAGCCTTGCACAACTGTAATGCCTGCTTATCGGTATTCACTCCGATAAATTCAACTCCACCTATATTCTCGTCAATCATGCGGTTCACAGCATTATTTCCGGCTCCACCTACACCAATCACAATAATTTTGGCACTTGTGTCTGCCTCTGTTGTCCGAATCTCCAGCATGGTTCTTCCTCCTCTTTCTCAATCCCATTAAATTTCTATCAATCTATCATCAGCCCCTCTGGGCCGATCATCGGCGACACACACGATCCATGCCTGTCCACCTGCAAAACTGCTTCCTGATAGGTTCTGTGAAACATTTCAAATGTTTCATGCACACCCATATAGACTATAATATAGCTGTCTCTTATAC
>URQG01000272.1 GCA_900549895.1 uncultured Lachnobacterium sp. | reverse complement strand
CTTCCGATACCGGGCGTTGATCCGAGCTATCTGCATGATTTCTTTTCAAATCTGCAGAACTCCGGAATGGGATTCTTTAATGCGATCACAGGAGGATCTTTCTCTTCCATGTCTATCTTCGCATTGAGTATCACCCCGTATATCACATCTTCCATCATTATGCAGTTACTCACAATTGCAATTCCGAAGCTTGAGGAAATGCAGCGTGACGGTGAAGAAGGAAGAAAGAAAATGACTGCAATTACACGTTACCTGACTGTTGCTCTTGCATTAATTCAGGCCGTTGCAATGACAATCTTTTTCTATCGTGGAAATCAGCTGACATCAAGCAGTCCTCTGACATTCATTATGGTTGTCACAGGTTTGACTGCAGGTTCTACAGTATTGATGTGGATTGGTGAGCGTATTACTGAAAAGGGTGTCGGAAATGGTATTTCAATTGTTTTGACAATCAATATTATTTCCCGTATTCCACAGGATCTTGGAACTCTTTGGAGTCAGTTTATTGCAAACAAATCCATTCCAAAGGGAATTGTTGCAGCGCTGATCATCTGCGCAATCATCGTTGCGATGGTAGTATTCGTAGTGTTCCTTCAGGATGCTGAAAGAAGAATTCCTGTTCAGTATTCCAAGAAGATTCAGGGTCGCAAGCAGGTTGGTGGCCAGCAGACATATATTCCTCTTAAGGTTAACACCGGCGGTGTAATTCCGGTCATCTTTGCTCAGTCATTGATGCAGACTCCGGTAATTATCGCAAGTGTACTTGGAAAAGGAAACGGAACTGGTATTGGCAGCAAGATTTTAAAGGGATTATCTCAGTCTAACTGGTGTAATCCTGAGCAGCCGATTTACTCAATCGGACTTGTTGTATATCTGTTACTGCTTGTTGCTTTCGCATATTTCTATACAGAGATTACATTTAATCCATTAGAGATTGCAAACAATATGAAGAAAGCAGGCGGATTTATTCCGGGTATCAGACCTGGAAAGCCAACCAGCGATTACTTAAGTCAAATACTCAATTATATCGTCTTTATTGGAGCCGTTGGCCTTGCCATCGTTGCAGTGATTCCGATCTTCTTCAACGGTGTATTTAACGCTGACGTATCCTTCGGTGGAACATCCATCATCATTATCGTTGGTGTAATCATCGAGACATTAAAGCAGATTGAGTCACAGATGAGAGTTCGTTATTATAAGGGATTTTTGAACGATTAATTATGTTTTGGAGATACTGTCTACAGTATCTCCATTCATAATATAATGCGCATTTCAAAGAATGGAGAAAAGAATGAAGATTATTATGTTAGGGGCTCCGGGAGCTGGCAAGGGAACACAGGCAAAGCAGATTGCGGCTAAGTATCAGATCCCGCACATCTCAACAGGAGATATTTTCCGTGCGAATATTAAGAATGGTACAGAATTAGGAAAGAAAGCAAAGACATATATGGATCAGGGAGCACTTGTTCCGGATGAGCTGACTTGTGATCTTGTTATGGATCGTATTCAGCAGGATGACTGCAAAAACGGATTTGTACTCGATGGTTTTCCGAGAACGATTCCACAGGCAGAGGCACTTGATGCAGCGCTCAAGAAGATCAATGAGACAATGGATTATGCAATCGATGTTGATGTCCCGGATGAAAACATTGTTAAGCGTATGGGCGGACGCCGTGCATGCTTAAATTGTGGCGCAACTTATCATATTGTGTTCAACCCGACGAAGGTAGAGGGCAAGTGTGATGCATGCGGCAGCGATACCGTACTTCGTGATGATGATAAGCCTGAAACTGTTCAGAAGCGCCTGAGTGTATATCATGAGCAGACACAGCCACTGATTGATTACTACAAGGCACAGGGAATCTTAAAGTCTGTAGATGGAACACAGCCGATGGATACGGTCTTTACCGATATCGTCGCAATTTTAGGTGAATAAAATGACGATAACGATTAAATCTTCCGAAGAAATCGAATTGATGCGCGAAGCGGGAAGGATTCTCGCCAAGGTACATCAGGATCTTGGAAAAGAGGTTAAGCCGGGAATGTCAACATTGGACATTGATCGGTTGGGAGAAGAGATGATCCGTAGTTTCGGATGTATTCCTTCCTTTAAAAATTATTGTGGATATCCGGCATCCATCTGTGTATCCGTGAATGATGAAGTCGTACATGGGATACCAACAGACAAACGGATTATTCAGGAAGGCGATATCGTAAGTTTGGATGCGGGAGTTATTTACAAGGGTTATCACTCCGATGCGGCAAGAACGGTTGCAGTGGGAGAAATCAGTCAGGAAGCTCGATTGCTGATTGAACGAACAAGACAATCCTTTTTTGAAGGAATGAAGATGGCGACAGTAGGCAGACATCTTCACGATATTTCAAGAGCAGTTGGTGATTATGCGGAAAAATTCGGATATGGTGTTGTGCGCGATCTATGCGGACACGGAATCGGAAGTCATCTGCATGAAGAACCGGAGATCCCGAATTTCAGACAGTGGCGCAGAGGGCCGAAGCTTCGTGCCGGAATGACGCTTGCGGTGGAGCCGATGATCAATATCGGAACACCCGAAGTGTTCTGGATGGATGATGAGTGGACGGTTGTTACAGGAGACCATTCATTATCTGCTCATTATGAGAACACGATTCTTATTACGGAAGGCAAGCCGGAGATCCTTTCTCTGACAGAGGAGGAAAAAAAAGCCGGATTGTTAGATCTCATTTAACAATAAAGTTCAATTGATTCAATTCAGGAGGAAAGAAAGTTATGTCAAAGGCAGACGTTATTGAAGTAGAAGGCGTAGTAGTTGAGAAACTTCCAAACGCATTTTTTAAGGTAGAACTTGAGAATGGTCATCAGATTCTGGCAACGATCAGCGGAAAACTTCGTATGAATTTTATCCGTATCCTGCCGGGCGATAAGGTGACAATTGAGATGTCCCCATATGCTGTCTCTTATACACATCTGACGCTGCCGACGATCTTACGCGTGTAGAT
>URQG01000271.1 GCA_900549895.1 uncultured Lachnobacterium sp. | reverse complement strand
GCAGCGTCAGATGTGTATAAGAGACAGCATGCGGACATCGTATTTCCGTACAACACGTACCTATGCTCGATTCCGCTTGACTTTCCGATGGTTCCGCTGCATTGGCACGACGAGGTGGAACTGGTCTATATCAAGAAGGGAAAAGGCAACCTGACCGTCGATTTCAGAGAATATCCGGTAAGCGGTCCCTGTATGGTACTTATCTTGCCCGGCCAGCTGCACTCCATCTATCAGGAACCGGGCGAGCGCATGGAATACGAGAACATTATATTCCATCCAAACATGCTCCTCCCCCGCCAAAATGATGTGACTGCAACAGATTTTCTGCTGCCGCTCCTGCACGGGTCGATCAGCGTGCCTACACTGTATACGCCGCAGGATCCTTACTATAACGAAATTATTGCGGGAATTGATGCCTGTGATGAGATTTCCAAGACCAAGCCAAAGGGATTTGAGCTTTATATCAAAAGCCAGCTCTATCTGTTCTTTTATGTGCTAAACAACCGATACCGCAACACCAGACGGGTCAAGAACGGCAACCGGAAGTCTCTCGATAAGATAAAGATTGTTCTCAAATACATTGAGAATCATTATATGGACAAGATTACGATCGCAGAGATTGCCACCGAGGTACAATTTTCGGAGTCGCATTTTATGCGTTACTTTAAGGAGACCATGGGCACCACTTTCACCGATTATCTGAAAGATTACCGGCTTACGATGGCAGCACGCCTTCTGACAACTTCCGATTCCACAGTCCTTGCGATTGCCGAGGAGACCGGCTTTGAGAATCTGTCCTACTTCAATCGTTCCTTTAAGAAAAAATATACCCTCACGCCACGCCAGTTCCGCGCGATGGAGGGTTCTGTTCCGCTTAATTAATTTGTTTTGATCATCCTTTCGAAGTCAACCGACTTTACAGAAACCAATATACCGATGCAAGTCCAGCGGCAATGAGCAACGCTGCAAGTACATCACTGATATAATGCACGCCGGAAACCACTCGTATGACGGAAAGCAGTATCGTGCACACCAGAAGCACGATACCGATTGCGGTCATTCCCGGCACATAAAAAAAGGTAAATGCAATGATTGCCGCCGAAAACACGTGCCGGCTCGGAAACGATTTTCCGGTCGTGTCTTTGCGGATGACCGGTGGCAGTCCAAACGTTTCATACGGACGCCTTCGATTTACAAGATAACGGAATACCGTTACCCCGATAAATCCGTCAAGCGGTACCAGTATGGAACCAAGCAGGTACTCCGATTGACAGAAATAGATCCGGATCAGCAGTATCGGATATGCCACAAATAGGATCGCGGTCAATATTTTATTTGCAATATGTAATGACCTGGCGCGTTTCGGCTCGCGAAACGGCTGGGTCAATTTATAATACATCTCTCTTGTCATAAGTAAATCCGCTTTCTAGCGTCGGTTACCGTTGGTATTGGAATTGTTTGTTCCGTTGGCATTCGTATTGTTATTACCGCCGACAACATCATCCACGCCGTCAACAACCGCATCCCCGGCATCCTTTACACCATCGACAACGTCCTCACCCATATCGACCACATCATCACCCAGGTTGTCCGCATCATTTTTCACATTGTTGCCACCTGTAGTGTTATTGGTATTGTTGGTACCATTCGTACCGTTGGTGCCATTGTCGGTGTTCGTACCATTGTTGGTGTTCGTACCATTGTTGGTATTCGTACCATTGTTGGTGCCGTTGTTGATTCCATTGTCCATGGTATCCGTTACCGCATTGTTCTGTGTATTGCCTGCATTGTTATCATTAGCTCCGCAAGCTGCGAACATACCAACACAACCGATCAGAAGACAACACATCATCATAACTTTTAATTTCTTCATGTCTTTTCTCTCCTTTTCTATCTTACAGGAGGTAGTATGGCATGATTTCTAAAATTTATACATCATAAAGCAAATGCTCAAGTAAAAACAGGAAAAAGCGACAATGTTTCTCACCTGCCTGAAGCAGTGCCATCAGATTGACAAACACATACTCCACAAAGGCATCCTGATTCAATTCCATATTCCAGATTGCCGGATTGATCCGCGTATCCTGATCCAGCACTTCGCGAAGCAGTGTGATCGCGGCTTTTCGCTGTGCGGACTGCTCATTGATCTGCGAAAGCCAGCTCGTATCATACTGCGCAAGCCGTCCGTAAAGGAACCCGTAATACTGCTCCAAAAACACGGTAAATCCCATACCGCTTCGAAAGAGTTTATCCTGATCACTTAAAATATGATCCCAAAACGTCTCTGATACTGCACGGATCAACGCTTCCTTATCCGGATAATAATTGTACATGGATCCCAGTCCGATCCCACAGCTTTTCGCAAGCTTACGGATGCTGACATGGTCAACACCCTCACGGACGGCAATCCCCATTGCCGCATCCAATATTTTTTCTCTTGAAGTTACTTTCTGTCGCATGCTATCGCTTCCATTCATCCTGACGTTTGCTTATTTCGTGAACTTTGTTCATGATAGCACCTTCATTTGTCGGCTGTCAATGTTTCTTCATCTTTGGCTGACAGATCAGGGAAGCAATATAAGAGAAAACAAGTGCTGCCGATAATCCAAGCGCACAATTTTTGAATCCACCCAGAAAAATGCCGATAAAGCCTTTCTCATCGATCATTTCCTTCACACCTTTCCATAGATTATTGCCAAATCCAAGCAACGGTACACTTGCACCTGCCTTGGCCCACTTCAGGAACGGTTCATAGATTCCGAGTGCTCCGAGCACAGCCCCGAGACACACTAGAAGCACCATGATGCGCCCCGGCATCATTTTGGTCTTTTCCATCAGTATCTGTGACAATGCACAGATGATTCCACCCACAACAAATGCGATCACATAATCCATGTTCCTTACACCTCCTCCACATGCTCCAAAACGATCCCGTGCGCGATTCCCGGAATCGACTGTCCCTCGTTAAAGCTGACCGTTGACAGTAATGCACCAGTCGGGACAAACAG
>URQG01000270.1 GCA_900549895.1 uncultured Lachnobacterium sp. | reverse complement strand
CGAGATTACTACGCGTCTCGTGGGCTCGGAGATGTGTATAAGAGACAGGAGATGAGTAGTAACAATGAAAACTTGGCAATGCAGCGTATTGCTAAGTTGGTCGATGAGAACAGTTTTATGGAAATTGGTTCTCTCGTAACAGCACGTAGCACGGACTTTAATCTGACAGCTGCGAAGGCTCCTTCCGATGGTGTGATCATTGGTCATGGTCTGATCGATGGTAATCTTGTATTTATTTACAGCCAGGATGCTTCCGTGTTAAACGGAACGATCGGAGAGATGCACGCAAAGAAGATTGCTTCTGTGTATGACATGGCAATGAAGATGGGAGCACCTGTGATCGGATTTATCGATTGCGGCGGAATTCGTCTTCAGGAGTCTGTTGATGCATTAGATGGTTTTGGAACAATTTACGCTAAGGAAGTTGCTGCTTCCGGTGTGATTCCACAGATCTGTGGAGTATTTGGCAATTGTGGCGGTGGACTTTCCGTTGTCCCTGCACTTTGTGATTTTACTTTCATTGAGGAAAACAAAGGACGTATGTTCGTAAACTCTCCGGATGCGATTGAAGGAAATCGTACAGAGAAGTGTGATACAGCCAGTGCGGCATTCCAGAGTGAAAACAGTGGATGCGTTGATTTCGTTGGATCAGAGGATGATATTATGGCTCAGATCCGCCAGCTGGTATGTATGCTCCCTGGTAACAATGACGGAGATGTATATACAGATGCATGCGAGGATGATCTTAACCGTGCATGCGAGAGCATGGAAGCTATGAAGGGTGATCCAAGATATCTCTTATCAGAGATTTCGGATGATCATGTATTCTTTGAGACCAAGGCTGAGTATGCAAAGAACATGGTAACCGGTCTGTTCAAACTGAATGGTATGACAGTCGGTGCGGTTGCTAACTGCAGTGAAGTATACGATGCAGAAGGCAAGAAGACAGAAGAATTTGAACTGTCTTTGACCGCGAAGGGATGCAACAAGGCAGCTGAGTTTGTTCAGTTTTGTGATGCGTTCTCAATTCCGGTTCTTTCTATTACCAATGTGAATGGATTTAAGAACTGCATGTGTTCTGAGAAGAATCTTGCAAAAGCACTTGCAAGAATGACTTATGCATTCGCAAACGCTACATGCGCTAAGGTTAATATGATCACCGGCGAGGCATATGGTAGTCCATATGTATTTATGAATTCCAAGTCCATCGGTGCTGATATGGTATATGCATGGACAGATGCCAAGGTTGGTGCAATGGATTCTACATTAGCTGCTAAGATCCTTTATCCGGAAGCCGGAGCAGAGGAACTTAAGGAGAAAGCTTCTGATTATGAGAAACTTCAGTCTTCTGTTGCAGCTGCTGCAGCAAGAGGTTATGTTGATCGTATCATCGATCCGGCAGATTCAAGAAAGTATCTTGTGGCAGCATTTGAGATGCTCTACACAAAATATGTAAATGAGCCGGAAAAGAAACACGGTACTAAGTAGAAAGGTGAAGTTTTATGAAGAAGAGAATTGCTTTGGCACTCAGCATGATCCTTATGGTTCTTCTGCTCGGTGCCTGCGGAACAGATCCGACTACCGTGGATTACAACGGACATTCTTATGAAGATCTTCAGAATGACAGCAACACAAGTATCGTAATGGTACAGCAGCTTGCAGAGGTATTTAAACAGTATGACAAAGAAGATGTTGCTGATTCGTTAAAGTCTCAGTATGGTGTTACTGACGAACAGATTGAAGCATCCGAAAAATGGACGGATGTAGAGGCTGAGTTCGGAAGTTATGTTGAGACAGAATCCGATACCTTTAAGGTCGCAAAGTCTGGTAAGACACTTACCAGTGATGTTACATTGAAGTTCGAAAAGAAAAATGTTGATTTCCAGGTAGTTTATGATTATTATTCAATGGAGATTACCGGTCTTACGGTCGAACCGATTGATTCGTTGGGACATAAGCTGCAGAATGCAGCCTTAAATACGGTTATTTCCATGACGGTTGTATTTGCAGTGCTGATTCTGATCAGCTTATTGATCAGCTGCTTCAAGATCTTCCCGTATCTTGAGCAAAAGAAGGCCGCTAAGGCTGCGGACGCTGCATCTGCTGCACCGGCACAGGATCAGATCGTATCTCAGATCTCCCAAAGAGAAGAACAGCAGCTTACCGATGATACGGAGCTTGTTGCTGTAATCGCAGCTGCGATTGCTGCGAGCACCGGAACTTCTACAAGTGATTTTGTAGTACGTTCTATTAATAGAAGATAATTTTAGGAGGATTGAATTCATGAAGAATTATACAATTACAGTTAATGGTAACGTATACGACGTTACAGTAGAAGAAACCGGAAGCACACCTAGCGTTGCTGCACCGAAGCGTGCTGCATCCGCTGCACCGGCACCGGCTGCTAAGCCAGCTGCAGCTGCAGGAGCAGGCAGCATCAAAGTTGAGGCAGGAGCTGCCGGAAAAGTATTTAAGCTTACAAAAAATGTAGGCGATGCTGTCAAGAAGGGTGATGAGATCCTTGTTCTTGAAATCATGAAGATGGAGACACCTGTTGTTGCTCCTGAAGACGGAACAGTTGCCAGCATTAACGTAGCAGTTGGCGATGCTGTTGAGGCAGGCGCATTACTTGCAACTTTAAACTAGTCTAAGGAGGAATTCACTGTGAGTTATGTAGGCGAAACTTTAACGAACCTCCTACATCAGACAGCCTTTTTCAACCTGACATGGGGCAATTATGTCATGATCGCTGTGGCACTGTTGTTTCTGTATCTTGCAATTAAGAAAGGCTTTGAGCCGTTACTGTTGGTACCGATCGCATTTGGTATGCTTCTGGTAAATATTTACCCGGACATTATCGCGAGCCCGGAACAGACAAGCAATGGCGTAGGCGGTTTGCTTTATTACTTTTATACATTAGATGAGTGGTCAATCCTTCCATCTTTGATTTTTATGGGCGTCGGTGCGATGACAGACTTTGGTCCGCTTATTGCAAACCCTGTAAGTTTCCTTAT
>URQG01000269.1 GCA_900549895.1 uncultured Lachnobacterium sp. | reverse complement strand
CAGCGTCAGATGTGTATAAGAGACAGATCTCAATGTAAATATAATCATCCCAATAATGGATTGCCGACTCGCCCGGACAGTTGATACCGATACCCGGTCCATAGATTTCCGTCAGTCCATAGATATCAAACAGTTCAATGCCTAAGCCGTCCCTGATGCTTTTGCGCATCTTATCACTCCAGCGCTCCGAACCGATCACGCCTTTTTTCAGGCGGATCTTATCCTTTAATCCACGCTTCTCGATTTCTTCTGAGAGAAGCAAAGCATAAGAAGAGGTTGCTGTAATGACGGTGGACTGAAGATCAACCATCATCTGCAGCTGCTTGTCGGTGTTACCAGGTCCCATCGGGATTGCCATGGCTCCGAGCTTCTCGCAGCCGCGCTGGAAGCCGATTCCTGCAGTCCAGAGACCGTAACCCGGTGTAATCTGGATGCGATCCTTCTTCGTGATTCCGGCCGTCTCGTAACATCTTGCGAACATCGTTGCCCAGTCATCTACATCCTTTGCGGTATAAGGGATGATGACCGGTTTGCCGGTGGTTCCGGAAGAGGAATGGATTCTTACAACCTCTTCGTCCGGCACTGCCTGGATTCCAAGCGGATACGCGTTGCGCAGATCATCCTTGCTGGAGAATGGAAGGTTCTCAAATTCCTCCTGACTGGATACGCCTGTGATATTCAATTCCTTATATTTTCTGCCGTAATAGCTGTCTCCGCTGATCAGTTTCTTGATCTGTGCGTCAACCTGCGCCAGCTGTGTGTCATTTAACTGCATGCATTTACCTCCTTCGCATATGCAAAACCATCTTCAAACGCCTGCCTGTTATTCTCGATAAATTTCTCCGGCACACGCGTCTCAATCTCTCGCATGAGTGCTTCCTTAGTCAGTCCCAAAGCGCCGGATCCCGCTGCAACTCCGAGCAGAATCACATTCAGATACTTGTTGCTGCCGTACTTCTCACACAGAGGCTCGGAATCAACAACGATCACGTTGCACTTCTCCTTCAGGTATGCGATCATCTCCGTTCCATCGTATCCGGTCTCATGCAAAGACTCAGTTGTCGGCTTCACCGGAGACGCATTCACGATCACTGTTCCATCCTTCTTCAGATACGAAAGGTTACGGACCGCTTCTGCCGGCTCAAACGCCAGTATCATATCTCCTTTGCCTTTTGGAATCAGCGGCGAAAAAGCCTCACCGATTCGTACATGGCTCGTTACAGAGCCGCCTCTCTGCGCCATGCCGATGGTCTCCGCAGAATGCACGGTATTGCCTTCTTCCATCGCTGCTGCAGCGATCAGTTTGGAGGCTAAGACCGTTCCCTGTCCGCCTACTCCACATATCAAAACATCTTTTTTCATCTCTATATACTCCTAACTTACCTGAATCGCCCCGACCGGACAGATCTGTCCGCAAAGGTTGCAACCGGTACACAGATTGTTGTCAATCGTTACTTTTCCGTCCACTTTCACAATCGCCGGGCAGCCGATCTCACGAATGCATTTGCCACACTGGATACACTTCTCAGAGATTGCTGCTTTCTTAGCGCTTTTGGCAATCGCGATACAAGGGGACTTGAAGATGATCGCCTTCACGCCCTGCTCCGAAGCGGCCTCCTGCACCGTTGCCACAGCCTCTTCCAGATTCAGCGGATCAACCGTCTTAACAAAAGTGAGTCCGATGCCTCTTAGTATATTTTCGATGCTTACTTTCTCAACAATATCGCCCATCATGTTGCGACCGGTTCCCGGATGCGGCTGGTGACCGGTCATCGCAGTCGTCGAATTGTCCAGAATGCAGACTACGATATTTGCCTCGTTGTAGACCGCATTCACAACACCCGTCACACCGGAAGCAAAGAATGTCGAATCGCCGATGAAAGCGAAAGCTGCTCCTTCCATCTTTTGGTCTGACCAGTGGAAGCCCTGCGCCATTGTGACACCTGCACCCATGCACAAACAGGTATCGCACATATCAAGTGGCATCGCATTGCCCAATGTGTAGCATCCGATATCGCCACAGAAATAGCTTTTCTTGCCTTCCATCGCCTTCTTTACCGCATAGAATGATGCGCGGTGCGGACAGCCTGCACACAGTACCGGTGGACGGACCGGAAGCTGCGGTGCATCCGCAGTATCAATTGCTGCATCTGCAAGATCCAGCTCTAAGAAATCACTTAAAATCTTCTGTGACAGTTCGTAGGAGTTCTCTCCACTTGCCGGCACATGTCCGGTCATCTTGCCGTACACTTTGATATGTAATCCGTGTTTTCCACAGATCATAAGAAGCTTCTCTTCGATGTATGGGCTGAGTTCCTCCAGCACCATCACTTCTTCCACTCCCTGAAACGCTTCCAGTACGAATTTCTCCGGGAACGGGTAAGGGGTTCCGATCTTGCAGACCTTCACCTCCGGGTGATCTGCGAGCGCTTCCTTCACGTAAGCGTAGCTGACTCCGCCGGTAAATACTACCTTCTTACTATCTGCGGCTCCTGACACTTCGTTGAATCCGCTCGCTGAAAAATCATCCCCGATCTCCACGTTACGTTTCTCGATCATCGCATGATTCATAAAGGATAATCTTGGGAAAATCACCCATTTCTTGGAATCCTTCACAAATCCTTCAAATTCGTGTGCCGTTATATCCGCCGGAGCCTGAATGTTCGCATATGCGTGACAGATTCTTGTTGTCGGGCGGAAAAGCACCGGTGTCTTATATTTTTCCGAGTAAGCAAATGCTTCCTGGATCATGGTAAATGCTTCTTCCGGTGATGTCGGATCGAATACCGGAATTCTTGCAAATTCCGCGAACCTTCTTGTGTCCTGCTCCGTCTGGGAAGAGATTGGTCCCGGATCATCCGCCGATACAACTACCATACCGCCTTTGACTCCGACATAAGCAAGTGACATCAGCGGATCCGATGCCACATTCAGTCCCACCTGTTTCATGGTCACAAGGCTTCTCGCTCCGGAATAAGCGGCACTCGCTGCCACTTCCATCTCAGCCTTCTCGTTGACCGCGCACTCA
>URQG01000268.1 GCA_900549895.1 uncultured Lachnobacterium sp. | reverse complement strand
TACAAATTTGATGTATTGAAAAAACGGGCAAATTTTCGCCCGTTTTTCAAGTTTTCTTCAAGGTTTCTACTATATTATATTGCGTTCCTTCATTATTCTATCACGTTGACAATTCACTTTATCGCTGAAATTGTTCCATTACGGACTGTGTAATTGTCTCATTAGTGAATCCATTCTCTTTCACATACTTTGCGTAGCCATGAAAATCAAATCTCATATGTGTATGCACTTCATACGGATTGATACGTGTGATAAAATCATCTACAATCTTCTGTCTTTCTTTAAATGATTTCGTCTGTCCATTCATATGAATACACCTCCCTTATGCGAGCCGTCACCTCATCTGACATCATAAAACGATACGGGTTATCAATCGGTGGCAACTTTAGTGCCTGAAACTCCGAGCAATAATAATCGTATAATTCCTGATCCATTGCTTCTGCATATAAAAAACCATCATGTCCATGTTTTAACGACAATTCCGATGCAATCGCAAATAAATGCCCACCAACGCCTGAGAACTTCTTCTTTCCATATTCCCATACATTATTCTGTGGTGCAACGCATCCCCAAACTACATGCACCGCTTGAAACTCATCATTGTATTCAACCGCAATCATGCCTTGTATATCATTGGTCCCTTTGAGCACTAAGGCATACACTTCTGTACTTTCCGGAAATTTGCTCCAATTAATATACCAGCCGGTTCTTTTATTGTAATGCGATAACACACTCTTTCTACGAATTCTTATCACTTCTGTATCGTAGATATCTCCTGTTTCCATGTCTTTCAAGCACGGAACTAATTCATCAAGCTTAAATATAATCATTTTACTTTTAAAGTTATCACATTCAAACGATTTTTAAGCCATTACTTCTTATTGATATATGCATTATAGCATAGCCAAGAATTTGGGGTCAAGCAGTCGAACGAAGGAAAAGAAGAACATATTCCGTGGCAAATTTATTTGGCTAAGGGATATGTTCTTCTTTGACCTAAGGCGCAGCCGTAATCCGGTGCAACCGGATGGGTTCGACTGCGTTCCTTCATTATTATATTACGTTGACAATCAATTACTTGAAGTATGCCACGCCTGACTCAAACAGCTTCATGTCCTGCTCTCCGTAAATGTTCATTGCTACGGCTTCGCCACGTCTTTCGGAATGAGCCATCTTGCCAAGAACGCGGCCATCCGGGCTGGTAATTTTGGACCTAAAAGGAATCTCTGCTTATCACTTCCCCGCTTATCCATGCAGAAAAGAGTGAAAAGGGTTGGTGCGAATTCATTCGCAAGCAAGCCTTTTCTCTTTTCTGACAAAGACTGCGCAAGCAGGCGCATGGATAAGCAGTCGATTCCCTAAACTCAAGCGAGAGCGGCAGCAACTTGTTGCTGGCACAAACGAAGCCTTTGCTGAGTTTGTCCGCTCGAGCACATCTTTCTCCATTACTTCCGGATGGAGATGATTGAACAGGCGGGTACAAGGAAAGAGGATCACCGCCGTAGCAAATTTATTTGCTTAAGGTAGTGCATCCTCTTTTCGAGAAGGCGTAGCCGCAATCCTGCGTCAGCAGGATGCCCGCCTGTTTTTCTTCTTATTTAATATAGCATTTAAATTACTTGAAGTATGCCACACCTGACTCAAACAGCTTCATGTCCTGCTCTCCGTAAATGTTCATTGCTACGGCTTCGCCACGTCTTTCGGAATGAGCCATCTTTCCAAGTACTCGGCCATCCGGACTTGTAATACCCTCGATCGCCATATACGATCCATTGACATTCCACTCTTCATCCATGGTCGGCACGCCTGCCTCATTGACATACTGTGTTGCGACCTGTCCGTTTGCGAAAAGCTGATCAAGCCATTCCTTCGGAGCTACGAATCTTCCCTCGCCGTGGGATGCCGGGTTGCAGTAAGTCTTGCCAAGTTCTGCCTGCTGCAGCCATGGGGACTTGTTCGTTACAACCTTGGTGTATACCATCTTGCTGATGTGGCGGTTGATCGTATTGTAAGTCAGTGTCGGTGAATCCTCTGTCTGCATGCGGATCTCGCCGTACGGTACCAGTCCAAGTTTGATGAGTGCCTGGAATCCGTTACAAATTCCAAGTGCCAGTCCGTCGCGCTCGTTGAGGAGCTTGTTGACTGCCTCGGTCATCTTTGCGTTACGGAATGCGGTAGCGAAGAACTTTGCAGATCCTTCCGGCTCATCTCCTGCGGAGAATCCGCCTGGGAACATGATGATCTGTGACTGTTCGATTGCTTTCACGAACTCATCAACGGAATCACGGATGTCTGCGGCGCTCAGGTTCTTGAATACCTTAACGATCGTGTTCGCTCCGGCTCTCTCGAAGGCCTTCGCGCTGTCGTACTCACAGTTGGTTCCCGGGAATACCGGAATGAATACGGTTGGCTTTGCTACTTTATTCTTACAGATGTAGATTTCCTTTGTATCGAATACATCGGTCTTGATCTCGGTCTTCTCTTCGGTTGCGCGTGTCTTGAATACCTTTTCGAGTGTTCCGGTCCATGCTGCGATTGCCTCATCCATTCCGATGCTCATCTCTTTGTAACGGAATGCCTGATCTGCGTTTACTTCACCGACCACAACAGCCTCCGGAATTGTCTCTTTTATAATAGGAAGAAACGCATCCGGAACTTCGGCTACAATGTTACCGAATCCTGCTCCGTAAAGCACTTCTGCGCTCACGCTGTCATCAATTGTGACACCGAGTTTGTTACCGAAAGCCATCTTGCTGACTGCTGCCGCGAGTCCCTTGCCGTCCAAAGCGTAAGCAGACACGATGTTCTTCTTTCCGATCAGTGCATGGATCTTATCATACAATGCCATAACCTGCTCGTATACCGGCAGATCATACTCGTTCTTCTCAATCGTAAAGAGAACAAGCTTGTCGCCGGCTTTCTTTAATTCCGGTGTGATGACATCCTGTTCCTTTGCGACATCCACTGCGAACGAAACAAGTGTCGGAGGTACATCAATTTCATTAAAGGTTCCGGACATGGAATCCCTGTCTCTTATACACATCTCCGAGCCCACGAGACGCGTAGTAATCTCG
>URQG01000267.1 GCA_900549895.1 uncultured Lachnobacterium sp. | reverse complement strand
ACGAGATTACTACGCGTCTCGTGGGCTCGGAGATGTGTATAAGAGACAGAATCTTGTCTGGTATCAGGATGAGAATAACAATGTTGTCATTGTTAAAGAGGCAAGTGCAGGATATGAGGCGGCGGAACCTATCATCATCCAAGGACATATGGATATGGTTTGTGAGAAGGAAAAGGGTGTTGATATTGACTTTGAGAAAGATGGCTTAAAGTTATATATCGATGGTGATTTCCTGAAAGCGGAAGGAACGACGCTCGGTGGCGATGACGGAATTGCAGTGGCATATGCACTGGCTTTACTTGATTCCCAAGAGATTGCACATCCGAAGCTTGAAGTTGTAATTACCGTGGATGAAGAAATCGGAATGTTGGGTGCGGATGCAATCGATTTATCGATGCTGACCGGACATACTATGCTTAATATTGACAGTGAGGTCGAGGGAAGTTTCCTGACCGGATGTGCCGGCGGTATGGCAGTTAACGTGACACTTCCGATAAAACGCGTGATGCAAAGCGGAGAGAAGGTCGCTCTTACGATAACCGGACTCGAAGGCGGACATTCGGGAAGCGAGATCGATAAAGAACACGGAAACGCCAATATTCTGATGGGACGTTTGCTTCGTGCATTGTTCGAGGAGACACCGTTTGGTATCATTTCTCTTGCCGGCGGATTAAAAGATAATGCGATCACGCGAGAGTGTGTGACGGAACTTCTTGTTCCGCAGGAGAATGTCAATCTTGTGAAAGAAATTGCTGACAAACTGGACATTGAACTGAAAAAAGAATTTATGACAGCGGATCCTTCCGTGTGTATTGAATTTGAAGATCTTGGTAAAAAGGAAGAAAGTATTCTTGATTTCGGTTCTGTCAGTCGTGTGATCTTTTATTTGAGAAGTGTTCCAAACGGCGTACAACATATGAGTCAGGTCATGCATGGACTGGTGGAAACCTCTTTAAATCTTGGAATTATGGAACTCAAAGAAGACGCTTTACACACCGTCACTTCAATTCGAAGCAGTGTAGGAACAAGAAAGGCAGATCTGTTGGATCGTGTTACCGCAATCGTTGAGCTGCTTGGTGGAGAAGCTGAGGTGGAGGGGGATTACCCGGCCTGGGAATACAAGCAGGATTCATCGCTTCGTCCGCAGATTGCCAAAGTATATAAGCAACTCTATGGTAAGGACCCGGTGTTTGAAACCATTCATGCTGGCTTAGAGTGTGGGCTTTTATCGGAAAAGATCAAGAACCTTGATTGTGTATCGTTCGGTCCGGATAACTTTGATATTCATACCCCGAAAGAGAGACTCAGTATTTCGTCGACCGGACGCGTATGGGATTTTATTGTAGAATTTCTGCGTCAGGCAAAATAATGGAGAGCGTATGATCCGATTGGACAAGTTTCTTGCGGATGCCGGATACGGCACACGTTCGGAAGTAAAAAAACAACTAAAAAGCGGTATTGTATCGGTAAATGGGAATGCATGCAAGCGACCGGAAGAAAAAATTGACCCTGTGAAAGATGAAATTGCCTTTGCAGGGAAAATAGTCGAATATGAGACAGATTCTTATTATCTGTTTTATAAACCGGCAGGGTGTGTGACTGCAAAATCCGATTCTATGCATTGGACAGTCATGGATTTTTTCCCTGAACAGGTAAAAAGGAGCTGTTCTCCGGTTGGTCGACTCGACAAAGACACCGAGGGACTTCTCATCATTACAAGTGATGGGGCTCTTAATCATCATCTGATGAGTCCTGCGCACCATATAAAGAAGACATACTACGCGGTTCTGGACCAAAAGGTTCCTGACGATGCAGGTATGCTTTTTGCCCAGGGAATCGATATCGGAGATGAAAAACGGACACTTCCGGCTGAACTTGAAGTCTTACCGGAAGAAACGGATGCATCCGGTAACAAAATTTATCGTGCAAATCTTACGGTATCAGAAGGGCGTTTTCATCAGGTGAAACGGATGTTTGAAAAAGTGGGATGCAATGTTACTTACCTGAAGCGACTTGCGCTTGGAAATCTTACGCTTGACGATCTTAAACCGGGTGAATATCGCAAACTGACAGAATCAGAAATTGAGGCTTTACGCAAATAGGCCTTATGAGATATTAAGGAGACGCAATGTACGAAGGTTATCTTCCAATTTCAAAACAGGATATGATCGATCGTGGAATCGAGCAGCTTGACTTTGTTTATGTATGTGGTGATGCTTATGTGGATCATCCGTCATTCGGTCATGCGATTATTGCCCGTATCCTCGAGTCACACGGATATACGGTAGGAATTATCTCACAGCCGGACTGGAAAGATGATGCTTCCGTTTCTATTCTCGGTACGCCGAGACTTGCTTTCATTGTAACGGCCGGAAATATGGATTCCATGGTAAATCATTATTCCGTTTCCA
Source organism: uncultured Lachnobacterium sp. (assembly GCA_900549895.1). Lineage (GTDB taxonomy): Bacteria > Bacillota > Clostridia > Lachnospirales > Lachnospiraceae > Roseburia. The sequence goes on along the minus strand of URQG01000267.1, from coordinate 676 downwards.
AGAAGCGCAGAGCGATGGATTCCTATACCCCGGGCGGTGTGATGGGAAAAAGGCCGGATTATGCTACGGTCGTGTATTGTAATCTGATCCGTCATACCTATAAGAATACACCGATCATAATCGGTGGAATCGAAGCAAGCTTAAGGCGCATGGCTCATTATGATTACTGGTCCAATAAAGTGAAGCGTTCGATCCTTTTGGATTCCGGTGCGGATCTGATTTCTTATGGCATGGGAGAGCGCAGCATCGTTGAGATCGCGGATGCACTGAATGCCGGGATTGCGGTCAAAGATATTACATTTATCGAAGGGACCGTCTTTAAGACAAAGAATCATGATATCATTTACGATGCAATCGAACTTCCGGACTATGATGAGATCAAAGCGGATAAAAGACAGTTTGCATCAAGCTTTTATACACAATACTGCAATACGGATCCGTTTTCCGGAAAGCGTTTGTTCGAACCGTACGGCGGGACAACTTTTGTTGTTCAGAATCCGCCTGCAAAGCCACTTAGTCAGGACGAGATGGATGCGGTCTATGCGTTACCTTATATGAGAAATTACCATCCGTCTTATGAAGCTGCCGGCGGTGTACCGGCGATTCGTGAGATTAAATTCTCATTGATCAGTAATCGTGGATGCTTTGGCGGATGCAGCTTTTGTGCATTAACATT
>URQG01000266.1 GCA_900549895.1 uncultured Lachnobacterium sp. | reverse complement strand
GCGTCGCGTGGGCTCGGAGATGTGTATAAGAGACAGTCTTTGTATTGTACAAGAACGCTTATGCGGATGCACTCAGCATCGATCCGGGTGCCGTACTCGGAGTCATCGGCGGAGTCATCAGCTTTAACGGCGTGATCGAGGCAATCGTTGCGGCAATTATCGTTGCGGCACTCGGCGTTGCATTAAACAAGATCAAGCCGATTCAGAAGTAATTTATCATCTGTTTTTGATAGAAATTCATAGGAGGAATGGACATGCTGAGGGGAAAATGCGTTGTTCTTGGCGTAACGGGCAGTATTGCGGCGTATAAGATTGCAAGCCTTGCAAGCGCGCTGGTTAAGCTGCATGCAGACGTCAATGTTATTATGACAAAAAACGCAACTAATTTTATTAATCCGATTACGTTTGAGACGCTGACCGGAAATAAATGTCTTGTGGATACATTTGACCGTAATTTCCAGTTTAATGTGGAACACGTGGCACTGGCAAAGCGAGCAGATATTTTCCTTGTAGCACCTGCATCGGCCAATGTCATTGGGAAGATCGCCGGCGGTATCGCAGACGATATGCTGACAACAACGATTATGGCGTGCAAGGCTCCGAAGCTGATTTCACCTGCTATGAACACGAACATGTTTGAGAATCCGATCGTGCAGGATAACCTGAAGAAGCTTCAGGACTTCGGTTATGAGGTGATTCAGCCGGCGAGCGGATATCTCGCTTGCGGTGATACCGGGGCAGGCAAGATGCCGGAGCCGGAAACACTGCTTGCATATATTCTGCGAACGATTGCCTGTGAGAAGGATATGGTGGGCAAAAAGGTGTTGGTGACTGCGGGACCAACCCAGGAGCCTGTCGATCCGGTGCGTTATATTACGAACCATTCTACGGGTAAGATGGGCTATGCCATCGCAGAGAACTGCATGCGACGGGGCGCAGAGGTCACACTGGTCTCCGGACCGGTACAGATTGCGCCTCCGTTGTGTGTCAAAGTCATTCCGGTAGTTACAGCAGCAGATATGGCAGCTGCGGTCAAGGAATGTTACCCGGAGCAGGATATTATTATAAAGACGGCCGCTGTGGCGGATTACCGTCCGGCGCATCCGGCAGATGAGAAAGTTAAGAAGAAGGACGATATATCAGTAATGGAACTTGAGCGTACCGAAGATATTTTAGCGTACCTTGGGGCACATCGAAAAGACGGGCAGTTTATCTGCGGTTTTTCGATGGAGACAGAGAACATGCTGGAGAACTCCCGGGCAAAGCTTGCCAAGAAGAAGGTTGACATGATCGTTGCCAACAATCTGAAGGTGGCGGGGGCAGGATTCGGGACCGATACGAATGTCGTTACGATCATCACGAAGGATGATTGCAAGCAGCTTGAACTGATGAGCAAAGCTGAGGTTGCATCTTCAATCGTTACAGAGATTCTTGACAAGATGAAATAAAACAGACAAGTTGAGAGAAATGAGAACCGATTCATACATCTTAAATGTATGGCGGTTCTCTTTTTTCTTGCAAAATAGCGCAAATGTGCGTAGTATAGTATACAAGTTGCGTACAAGTAAACTTATATAAGTACAAGTGAGGGCATATATGGCTGTAAATGAGGGAAAACAATTAAAATATTTTCAGTTAATGGAGGATCTGAAGGAGAAAATTTTATCCGGTGAGATTCAGGCGGGGGACAAACTTCCTTCTGAGAATGAGCTGTCCGGCGAGTATGGAATCAGCAGGCAGACGGTTCGTAAGGCACTCCAGATGCTACAGAGTATGGGTTATATCTATGCGGAACATGGCAGAGGTACGTTCTGTTCGGAACTTGCGCGCCATACACATACTTCGAAGAATATTGCGGTTGTGACGACGTATCTGTCGGATTACATTTTTCCGCGTGTCATTGCGGGAATCGATTCTGTGCTGACCTCCCAGGGATATAGCATTATCCTCAAAAATACGAGAAACTCACGTTCTATGGAAGCAAAATGCTTAGAGGAATTGCTGCAGAAGGACATTGATGGTGTCATTATTGAGCCGAGTAAGAGCCAGATTTTCTGCAAACACACGAACTTGTATGATAAATTGGACGAATATAACATTCCATATGTGTTTATTCAGGGATGTTTTGAACAGATGAAAGACAAGCCACAGGTGCTGATTGATGATTGCAAGGGCGGATATATGATCACGAAATATCTGATCGAACTGGGACATAAGCATATCGCAGGCGTTTTTAAGGCGGATGATATGCAGGGACAGAACCGGCACAAGGGATATGTGCGTGCATTGCAGGAAGCGGGTATGCCGTATGATCCGGATATGGTTGTATGGTTCTACACGGAGGACCGCAAGATCCATCCGTATGAGGGCATTCAGAATATCGCGAAAAACAAAGAGTTGGACGCGGTTGTCTGCTACAATGATCAGAATGCGATGGGAGTGATCCGGGCGCTTGAGGCACTTGACTTGAAGATCCCGGATGATGTATCGGTTACGGGATACGACAATTTTTATATGGCGAATCAGTCGGACTTTCGTTTGACATCGATCGCGCATCCGCAGGAAAAATTAGGCGAGATGGCGGCAGAATTACTGCTGGATCTTGTGGTAAACGGGGAGAATAGTGAAAAACAAAAGATTATGATCGAACCAGAATTAGTGGAAGGGACTTCGTGTAAGAGGAGGTAGTTTGGCCCCACCCATACATTCGCAAAACCGTACAAGCAAGCTTGTACTTTCCCGCAACGATGTTGCTGATTTTGCTCATATATGGGGCGGTGACACGCGAGTGACTTAGTTCAGCCCCTACCCATACATTCGCAAAACCGTACAAGCAAGCTTGTACTTTCCCGCAACGGTGTTGCTAATTTTGCTCATATATGGGGCGGTGACTCTTACAAGGAACAATTCAGGGCTCCTGCACATAATTCGCATTTCCGAACACTCCGTGTTCTTTCTCGCCTCTTCGAGGCTAAAAATGCTCATATATGTGTGCGGAGCCTATTCGGACATATGGGTAAAGCAGCGCCTCTTACGTGCGAGCACGACGATTCGTTGCTTTACCCATACGTCCCTGAATAGTTCCTTGT
>URQG01000265.1 GCA_900549895.1 uncultured Lachnobacterium sp. | reverse complement strand
AGATTACTACGCGTCTCGTGGGCTCGGAGATGTGTATAAGAGACAGTCATAATAGTTGAGATGGAAATAATCCACCAGCTTCGCCAAAGCATAGATTAATATTTCCGTCTCCTGTTCCGTCATCTCCGATGCAATATTTTTGATCATCTGACGATGAAACTGTTCGTGATGGTAATAAGCGCTCTTGCCTTTGTCCGTCAGACGCAGCTTGATCACACGCTTATCCTTTGTACTCCGCTCGCGCACCACATATCCCTTATCACAGAGTGCATCCATCGCCTTGGTCAGCGTTCCTGTCGTAACCGACATCAGCTTTGCAACGGTCTTCATGTTGCGCGGCTCATCCACACCGACGGCCTCGATGATATGCATATCGTTGTATGTAATATCCTTGAATTCTTCCGTGATCAGGCTTTTGGCCTCAATCTCCAATATATCTTTGAACAGCTTAACGAGAAGTTCGTTTAAAGTCTCTTCGAGCGTCATCCGCAATCTCCTTTTGCAATTCGACTTTCTTCCATCCGGATGCAGGCTACCACTCGATTACACACGCGCCCCAGGTCAGACCTGCTCCAAATCCAGCCAAAACAATTTTGTCTCCTTTGCCTATCATACCATCTTTTCTGACTTTATCAAGCAGAATCGGCACACTGGCTGCAGATATATTTCCACACTCTTCAAGGTTGGTCGGAAATTTATCCATCGGCTGATGCAGACGCTTCGCTACGGATTCGATAATGCGAAGATTTGCCTGATGCAGCAGATAAAGTGACACATCATCCGCTGTAATCTTTGCTTTCTCCAAAGCCTCATTGATTGCCTTCGGCACCGTCCGCACCGCAAACTTATACACCTCGGATCCGTTCATCTCGGTGAAAGCATACTGTGCAAGCGCTCCCTGACGATACAGATTACGCACCGGGCGGTTGTCACATTTTAAAGCCATACCTCCGGCTCCGTCGGACCCCTGCACCATTGAAAGAAGCTGCGTTCCTTCGGCACTTACAACGGCTGCACCTGCTCCGTCACCGAATAGTACGCAGGTACTGCGATCACTCCAGTCCATCATCTTGGAAAGTGTCTCCGCTCCGATGATCAACGCCTTTTGGAATCGACCGGATGCAAAGTACGCATCCGCGGTGGCAAGTGCAAACAAGAATCCGGAGCACCCTGCACCGATGTCAAATGCCGTGGCATGGGCTGCACCGAGCGCCGCCTGCACCTCGCAGGCAAGCGTTGGAAAGATGTAATCCGGCGAAACCGTTGCCGCAATGATCAGGTCAATGTCTTCTGCATCCACCGAAGCGTCACAAAGTGCCTTCTTTGCCGCATCCACCGACATGGAAGTCGTTGTCTCCTCCACCGCGATATGGCGCATCTTAATTCCGGTACGGCTGCTGATCCACTCATCCGATGTATCCATCACCTGTGCAAGATCATCGTTGCTTACTATTTTTTGCGGAAGTGAACTTCCGGTTCCTAATATTTTCATTACAGATCTCCTTCTGCGACCAGTTTCACTAGAACTTGCGGAAACGCGCATAACGCTCCGCTGCGAGCTGCTCCCCGCTCTTGCCGGTTTGCGCCTTTAAGAACTTCTTCATGTTGCCTTTCATATAATTAGCAATCGAAGTTAACGCATCCTCATCGGCTCCGCCATACTCCGGAATAATATCATCGACAACCTGAAGCTCCTTTAAATCCTGCGCGGTAATTTTCATAACTCCTGCCGCTTCTTTGGCGCGCTTTCCGTCCTTCCAGAGGATCGATGCGAAACCTTCCGGCGAGAGAATGGAGTAGGTTGCATTTTCCATCATCCATACTTCGTTTCCCACAGCTAAAGCGAGTGCTCCGCCACTACCGCCCTCGCCGATCATGAGGCAGAGGATCGGTACCTGAATACCGGACATCTCATAGAGATTTCTCGCGATCGCCTCGCCCTGTCCGTTCTCCTCGGCCTCTTTTCCCGGATATGCTCCGGATGTATTGACAAATGTAATGATCGGGCGGTTGAATTTCTCCGCCTGCTTCATCAGGCGGATTGCCTTACGATAGCCTTCCGGCGAAGGCATACCGTAGTTGCGCGCCGCACAATCCTTTAAGTCTTTTCCCTTGTGGACACCGATCACCGTTACCGGCTGTCCGTCGAGGTATGCGAATCCACCGACAATTGCCGGATCATCGCGGAAGTAACGGTCGCCGTGCATCTCCATGAAATCATCAAAGATCGTATCCATGTAATCCACGGATGCCAGACGCTTCATCTGTCTTGCCGCAGTCACCTTATCCCATGCCTGCATCGGTTTCGACTTCACATTACGCTCTCTCATCAGTTCGGTAGGTTCGTAAGTGTCATCCTCGCGGAGCGGATCGAAATTCGCAAATCCGGTCGTTGGACGATGCATCTTTAAAATCTTGTACAGGGTCATCTTTAAGTCATCACGCTTTACGATTGCATCCACAAATCCATGCTCAAGCTGAAATTCCGCTCTCTGGAATCCTTCCGGGAGCTTTTGACCGATTGTCTGCTCGATGACACGCGGGCCTGCAAATCCGATCAGGGCATTTGGCTCCGCTAAAATGATATCTCCCAGCATAGCAAAACTTGCGGTCACACCGCCGGTCGTCGGATCGGTCAGCACCGGCACATACAACAGTCCCGCATCCGAATGACGCTTTACCGCACCGGAAGTTTTTGCCATCTGCATCAGAGAAATAATTCCCTCCTGCATTCTCGCTCCGCCGGAGCAGCAGAAAAGGATTACCGGAAGTTTTTCCTCGGTTGCACGCTCAAAAGCGTGTGTGATCCGCTCACCAACCACATGTCCCATACTTCCCATCATAAACCGGGCATCGATAACGCCGAGAACCGTCTCTTCTCCGTAGATACGGCATTTTCCGATCGTTACGCCCTCTTTCAATCCGGTCTTCTCCTGTGTCGCAGCAACTTTTTCTTCGTATTCAGGGAAATTCAGTGGGTTTTTCACTTCCACATTCTCATCCCACTCTTCAAAAGACTCTGCGTCCGTTACCATCCTGATACGGTTTTTTGCCCGCACGCGGAAGTAATAGCCGCACTCATAACAAACATATTTACTGTCTCTTATACACATCTGACGCTGCCGACGATCTTA
>URQG01000264.1 GCA_900549895.1 uncultured Lachnobacterium sp. | reverse complement strand
TCATCAATTGCATCCATGCGTTCTTCCATAGCAGCAATGTCGTCCTCAATGGTTTCATATTCCTTTTGTTCCTTATACGTAAACTTCAGCTTTTTCTCATGCGTCCATGTTGCCTTGGCATCTGTCTTAGTTTCTCGGCCAGAGGATTCATTCAGCTTTGATGTATTATCAAGCGTATTCGTCAGTCTTCCTTCCGAAAGCGCCTTATTATAGTAATCTGTGTAACCTCCCTCATACTGGCGCAACACACCGCCTTCCTCGAATGCAAAAATGCGCCGCACAACACGATCCAGAAAATACCGGTCATGTGATACGGTAATTACAATTCCATCGTAACAGTCCAGATAATCCTCAAGAATGGCAAGCGTCGTAATATCAAGATCATTCGTTGGCTCATCAAGAATCAACACATTCGGAGCCTCCATCAGAACACGAAGCAGGTTTAAGCGGCGTTTCTCCCCACCGGATAACTTCTCGATCAGACCATACTGTTCTTCCGGCGGAAATAAAAATTTATCAAGCATTGCCGATGCTGAGATCAGTCCATCCTGCGTCCGCACAAATTCCGCGGTATTCTTAATATAATCAATCACGCGAAGCTTCGGATCCATATAAGCAATACCAGCAGACGGATCCTGCTCGATCTCCTGCGTGTAATATCCGATCTTAATTGTCTGCCCGATGACAACCTCTCCCGAATCCGGTTCGATTCTCTGATCAATAATCTTCATCAATGTCGTTTTCCCACATCCGTTTGATCCGACAAATCCGATACGGTCCTGCTTTAAGAAAATATAAGAGAAATCATTGATCAATACTCTGCCTTCATACGATTTATGAATGTGTGACAACTCAACCGTGGTTCGTCCCATACGGGAGGAAATCGAACTCATCTCCACCTGTCGTTCCTGTCCTATAGACTTTTGATCACGAAGGTTCTCGTACCTCTCGATACGCGCCTTCTGCTTGGTTGTTCGCGCCTTCGCACCTCTTCTGATCCATTCAATCTCCTTCTTCAGGAAGGCCTGTCTTTTGCGTTCTCCGACTTCCAAAGATTCCAGTCTCTGCGCGCGTGCCTCAAGATATCCGGAATAATTCGTTTCATAACTATATATTTTCCCATGATCTACTTCTGCAATACGGTTGCACACACTGTCCAAAAAATAACGATCATGTGTTACCATGATCATCGCTCCACGATAGTTTTTCAGATAAGTTTCCAGCCATTCCGCCATCTGCACATCCAAATGGTTTGTCGGTTCGTCGAGGAGCAGAACATCGCACGGTGTCAAAAGTGCAGCCACCAGGGCAAGCCTCTTCTTCTGTCCTCCGGAAAGATGCCCGGTTTTTTCTTCAAAATCATAGATTCCGAGTTTCGTCATCATCGATTTGGCCGAGCTTTCAAGGTTCCACATTTCATGCTCATCCTGCGTATTTTCTTTATGCACACTTCCGACATTTGCATATGATAATACACTTTCCAGCACGCTCGCATCCGGATCAAACTCCGGCATCTGCTGAAGATAATGGATCACCAGTTGATTGGCATAGATGATCTCACCCGAATCCGGTTCTTCCATTCCTGCTATCATTTTAAGAAGCGTAGACTTTCCGGTTCCGTTCATTCCGATAATCCCGACTTTTTCCTGCTCCTGCAGATAAAACGAAGTGTCTTCAAACACCTTGCGCTGTGTAAATACTTTTGTAATGTGATCAACCGTAAGTAAATTCATAATTTTTATTCTCCTGCTTTCACGATAGGTATCATTTTCAAACACAGAATACCCATCCTATATCTCAATGAAATAATTCCTAATTATATCTTCTCAATAAATTTTATTGTAGCACAGCATACGCCGACATGAAAAGGATTTTGTAATCCAGAGACATCCCCCGTATTGTCGCACGTCAATTCTGTGAAGATTTACATTGACGAAGCGCCAGAATATAGTACAATAAGTATAGATTTAACAGAAGGGATTTATATAAATGAAATTTGACAACGTCGGCTTTATCGGACTCGGTCTCATCGGCGGTTCGATTGCGAAAAAAATGAAAGCAAATAATCCGGATATTCATATATGTGCAACTGCACATCACGCAGAAACCATTCAAGAAGCATACCGCGAGGGGTTAATTGATAACAATGCTCTCCTTCCTCTTACAGCATTTCATGACTGTGATGTAATCTTCTTATGTGCACCGGTACAGCGCAACCTTGATTATTTATCGGAACTAAAAAATATAATCCGTAAGGATTGTTATATAACAGATGTCGGAAGTACAAAGACTGAAATCCATGAAGATGTGATTCGCCTCAACATGGAAGCCAACTTCATCGGCGGCCATCCGATGACCGGTTCTGAAAAGACCGGAATCCTAGCTGCCAACAAGACACTGCTTGAAAATGCATACTATATTATTACACCTACTGCAGTCACACCTCAGGCCGATGTGGAAGATTTCCGCGAATTTGTTCATTCACTCGGATCGATTCCACTTGTTCTAGACTACAAGACACATGATTATTCGACTGCCGCAATCAGCCATCTGCCACATATGATTGCATATTCATTAGTCAATCTCGTGCAACAGATTGATGATGATAATGAAACCATGAAATCAATAGCCGCTGGAGGCTTCAAAGATATCACAAGAATTGCATCTTCCTCTCCGGTAATGTGGCAGAATATCTGTGCATCCAATCGAGACCAGATTCTGACCCTTATGGACAAATATACCGCACTGCTTTCTGAGCTTAGAGGTTACATTGAATCCTCCAATGAACAGGCACTCCTTGATTTCTTCCAGTCTGCCAAAGATTACCGTGATTCCTTATCACTTCCAAGCATCAAGACAGAATCTACCTACTATGAACTATTTGTTGATCTGCCCGACGAAACCGGTGGCATTGCCAAAGTCAGCCGCATTCTCGCAGATGCCGGAATCAGCATCAAAAACATCGGTATCGTTAATAACCGTGAATTTGAAGAAGGTATTTTACACATCTCATTTGATGATGAGAAATCACGTTCCAAGGCGAAAGAACTGCTTACGGAACAAGGATATGTTACACATATACGATAAATTCGGGTTTGTCGTGATCAGATAGGCTTTCAAAACGGACGATACCGGATGAT
>URQG01000263.1 GCA_900549895.1 uncultured Lachnobacterium sp. | reverse complement strand
ATTACTACGCGTCTCGTGGGCTCGGAGATGTGTATAAGAGACAGCGTTTATATTTATAACGGGAAGTGAATAGCGAAAATATCATCAGAACCTCCCGTATGTGTTTGAAAAATCAAAATGCTTATAGTTATAGCGAGATGTAATCACTAGAAAACTTCCAGAAACATCCCATTTAAATTCAAAAAGGCAGTTACCTATGTAGATAGATAAACTATCGGCTCCCACCCTTACTACTGCGCAAATTTTTGACGCGAATCAGATTCGGATTTATCCAATACGCAGATACCGGATCAATAAATAAAAAAGAAAATTAGCAGTAAGTTCATCTAACCAACAGGACTTGGATGATTTCAATGACGAGCGTTTTCATGCTACAGGTATCGGAGCCATACTTATTTTTGAAGGACAAATTTGCAACTGCTTCACCGTTCCATTGTCTGTCGATAATAGCGCATATCTCAGCCAACTATTCAAAATCGCTGGTGAAGTTAACTTGCAAATTTTCCTGAATAAAATAAACGTATGGTTCGATACCGTAACTCCTGAAAAATCTTGTCATTGAAATCATTCAAAGTCCGTCGTTTATAGACAAACTTACTGCTAATTTTCGTAGATTATATATAATCCGGTATCGTCCGCTTGAGATTAAATCTGAGCGCGGCAAACCCGAATTTACTGGTTCAGGATTGGGGAAACCACAGGCTTTCCATCCCTATCCAACAGCGGAGTCAATCCTCCCGAATATCCGCTTACATGATACAAATAGTTCACACCGGTTTCTTTGTCTACCCAGATCTCCGTAACAGACATGGTTCCCTGCGAATATGTTCTTTCAAATCTCTGATCTTTTGCCATCTCATTCCCCCCTTTGATAACCTATTAATGTTACTTTAGTTAAATCCGACAACTTTCTGCGAAAGTCGATATGCCGCAACTGAAATCTTGCGGCCTCCCCTACCCGGAAGATTCATGGTCTGTCCCATGATGCCATGGCGGAGTTTATGGAAGATCGTAATATCTTTATCCTTAATATACTTCCAAAGTTCACGCTTTTTCTCAAGGTTTTCTTCTGTGCCGGAACGGATCAGCATGATTGTTGTGACAACAGTAATGATCTCAAGATAATTCAGCATGTACTTACGGCACTTTAAGTTGGTCACTTTATGCAAATCCACATCGTCGAGCATGATCTTATTGACACGGATCTGCTGATCGATACGGCTGATCATAACTTTTTCATTGACGGACTGATCATCACGTCCGATAAAGTAACGATAGAAGTCCACATCCATGTAGTACATCGTACGAACGTAAGGAAGTGGTTTGTATACATAAATGTTATCCACATAAAATGTATGCTTCGGCAACTCCAGTCCACACTCGCGAAGCAGCTTGGTACGATAAATTACCGAATGCATCAGAATATAATGTCCCTTGTAAAAGTGGCGGATGTCACTCCAGGTAAATACCTGATCCTGTGGGAATCCGGTCTGGCGCATGACTTTTTTGTGCTTTGCGCCCTCTTTCTCGTACACATAGTTTGCAAGCAGCATGTCAAGCGTTGTCGGACCGCCTGCAAACTCTCTTAATTTATCAAGGATCTTCTTATAAGCATCCGCATCAACCCAATCATCACTGTCGACAACCTTAAAATACAGACCTGTCGCATTGCGGATTCCGGCATTAACCGCCTCTCCGTGTCCGCCATTCTCCTGATGGATGGCACGGACGATTCCCGGATAACGTTTCTCATAATCATCTGCAATCTCCGCTGTACGATCCTTCGAGCCATCATCGATGATTAAAATTTCCACATCCTCGCCACCCGGCAGAATGGAATCGATGCAGTGTTCCATATAATCCTGTGAATTGTAGCAAGGTATTGCAAAAGTCAGTAATTTCATCCTATCTCCTCCGCCAGATCCATCGCCTTACGGCACATGGCATCAATATTGTAATATTTATATTCCGCAAGTCTTCCAAGTAAATGGAACTTGCCAAATTGTTCGGTCAATGCACGATATTTCTCATATAACGCATTATTCTCATCATTTAAAATCGCATAGTAAGGAATTTCTCCCTCAGCACCGGTGTATGCAAACGGATACTCTCGCACGATGGTAGTTCCATCCGTATCTTTTTGTCCGGTCAGAAACTTAAATTCGGTAATTCTCGTAAAATCCTCACTTACTGTGTAATTAACAACACTGTGATCCTGGAAAGAATCCTGATCCAGATGCTCAAACTTAAAGTTCAGCGAACGGTACGGAAGACGACCGAACCGACAATCAAACAATTCATCGAGAGCCCCGGTATAGACCAGGTCTCCGGTATATTCTGCCTTTTCAAAATAAATCTTACCATCCGCAAATTCCAACACATCGCTGCAATCAACTCCGGTACGCACCTCAATATTCGGATGGTCGAGCATCGCCTCAAACATCGGTGTAAATCCATGGAGCGGAACACTCTGATATTTATCTTTAAAGTAACGGTTGTCGTAAGAGATTACGACCGGAACACGTCCCGTAACTTCCGGGCTGATCTCTTCCGGCGTCTGTCCCCACTGCTTCATGGTATAGTATAAAAATACATTTTTGTACACATAATCGGCGATCTCGCGCACATCTGCATCCGTACTCTCACGAAGCTTCATGATCGGTACCCTGCTGTCAAGACCATATTCCCCGATCAGTTTCTTTTCAAGACGGTCCGCCTTCTCCTGATCATAGACCATATGCAGCGTATTCAGATTAAACGGAACCGGAATCAACTGATCTCCTACCTTTGCAACCACTTCATGTCCAAAATCATACCACTCGGTAAAACGCGACAGGAATTCGCGAACCCCTTCATCTCCTGTATGGAAGATGTGTGGACCATATTCATGAATCAATATTCCATAGTCATCCGGCCTGTCATAACAATTTCCACCAATATGATTTCTGCGCTCCAACACCAGAACCCTCTTATTTTTCTCCTCCGCCAACTTGCGTGCAACCGTTGCTCCGGCAATGCCTGCACCTACAATAATGCAATCATACATATGTATTTTCCCCTTTTGCATAGTATTCTGAAATTCTATCTTATTATACACTTTTTTCCCTTGGAGTCGAACTATTTTTACTTAACATTCTCTTAACATCTGTCTCTTATACACATCTGACGC
>URQG01000262.1 GCA_900549895.1 uncultured Lachnobacterium sp. | reverse complement strand
ACGCGTAAGATCGTCGGCAGCGTCAGATGTGTATAAGAGACAGAATCAAAGGAGCAGCAGGAAGAATATCAGAAGGTTGTTCGGCAGCTGTTTCAGATAGAGGAGAATTAGCCGGTTGTTGAAGCGGATGTAACAGCAGACGATTGTGATGTTGATGCAGGAGTCCATCAGGACACCAGAGGTGGAAGAAATATATGAACTATGTAATAGGAACCCGTGGTTCCAAGCTGGCACTTGTGCAGGCAGAGTACGTACAACAAAAATTACAGGAACGTTATCCGGAACATGAATTTACACTTAAGGTTATCAAGACCAAAGGCGATAAGATTCAGGATAAGTCGCTTGCGGCAATCGGTGATAAGGGACTTTTTGTCAAGGAAATCGAGCGTGAATTGTTGGAGGGTGAGATTCAGCTTGCGGTACACAGCATGAAAGATATGCCGGGCGAGATCCCGGAGGGCTTATGCTTTGCGGATGCGTGGGAGAGAGAAGATCCAAGAGATGTGCTGATCCTGCGCGAGGCAAAATCGCTTTCGGATCTGCCGGAGCATGCCGTCATCGGAACAGGAAGCAAGCGCCGCGCCTGTCAGCTTCTTGCGCTGCGTCCGGACCTTACAATCGTGGATATCCGCGGCAACGTGGATACGCGCCTTAAGAAGATGCAGGAGCAGAAACTCGACGGAATCGTGCTTGCGGCTGCGGGACTTAAGAGACTTCATATGGAATCGGTGATCACGCAGTATTTGTCTACGGAGGAGATGATTCCGGCAGCGGCGCAGGGAACGCTGGCAATCGAACTTCGCAGACAGGATGCGGAATTACTGTCGATGCTGAACGCTTTTTCCGATAAAAAGGCGCAGCGTATCGCACAGACGGAACGGGAATTCTTACAGCAGATCGGCGGCGACTGTCATATGCCGATCGGGGCGCATGCTGCGATCCTTACGGATGGAAAAATCCGCCTGCAGGCGCTCTACGGAGATGCAGACGGAAAGCATATTGTAACTTGTGAAAAATTTGGAGATGATCCGAAGAAACTTGCCACGGCAGCAGTGCTGGAACTTCAAAATCTTATTGGAAGTGATCCTGAGGTCTTTGAATGATAGATCACGTACAATACCGGAATGTTTTGTCGGTCGCTATTCGTGCGAAGATCAGTCCGAGCGGTAATGCTAAGATGATCAGGAGTGCGGATGCAAGCCACGAAGCGGCTGTCGCCAGTTCCATGATGCCGAGGTTGTAGAAACCTTTGTACAGATACAGTCCAGGGACCATGATGACAATGGACGGAACGGTCAGTGAAATACGTGGGTAGCCTGCGACACCTTTAAGCGTGGAGGCAAGGATTCCCGCGAGAAAAGCACCGATGAAGGCTGCAGCGGCAGGCGGGATTGCATACAGATCGATCAGCTCCAGACGAAGCGTGTTGGAGACCGCACCGATGAGACCGGCAGCAGTGGCGAGACGGACCGGACTGTTAAACATGATCGAGAATCCGAACACACCGCAGAAACTGAACAGCATGCGAAGCAGGATCCACTGCCATAATGCGAGATCCAGCGGAAGGAATGCGATCGGTTTTAAGCCGAGCAGCATTGCGAGGATCCATGCGGTCATGGTTGCAACGGTAACGATGATCAATGCGTAGGCCAGACGCTCGGTTCCGGAACGCATATCCAGCTTGGCAAGGTCGATGCCGCTTGTGATAAATGGGAATCCCGGAATGATAAAAAGCATGGAACAGATATATCCGGCCTCATGCTGGAGATTGACTGCAAAGATGATCTCCAGTATTTTAAGCAACACAGTATAACTTAAGCATGCTGCAGAGACGGAGGTCATAATGCATAAAAACAAGGTAAAGTGATGCTTTGACAGTTTGCATCGCACATAATTTCCGATGCCTGCACCAACGAAAGCACACAACATCTCTACAAAACCGCCGCCCAGCAGAAATGTGAAGGCTCCACAGGCCAGGGCTGCTGCAACGGCCAGTGTGGAAGGCGAGTATAATCCATGAATTTCTTCAATCTTATCAAGTGCAGAGTGAATCTTTTCACAGTTTAGAGTGATCTCATTTTCCGAAAAATGTATGACGAACTTCTCCAAACGGTTCAGCTGGGACGTGTTGACACCAGTGTTGGTCAGACACAGCGACTGGCTGAAGCTTTCTTCGCCGTCGAAGCAGGTGTAATTGATCGACATGAGACCAATGTCCACCGTGCAGGTGATATGCATCAGTTCCGACAGTTCATTCATGGAGCTGCGGACACGCCACGCTCCCGTGCCACAGGCGAGCATCATAATTCCGACTCTTCCTATAATGGACGCTTTTGCGGAGAGGTTTGCCTCTGTGATCGGCGTCTTATCGTTCGGATCGGCATATTCATGCCAGAGAATATCCATATGATTTTTTTTGATAACAGGTTGAGGTTTTGCGGTTTTCATAGGACACCTCTGGTTTATAAGTCAAGGCTGTCGCTTCCGGCAACTTTGATCATATTTTCGCGGCAGGATAATACCAGACCGTCAATAACGGAAAGATGCTGGAGCATCTTGCTCTCAAACTGGTGGATCGGGAGTAAGACACCGAGTTCGTCAAAGGATTTACCGGAACGGCTTCCGGTCTCCTGACCGTAATATACGATGGCGGAGTAGGCTTCCTGCTGAATTTCCTGGAATGTGTTCCAGATGACATCATATGCCTGTGCTTCGGTCAGATTGAGTTTCTTTGTATCCGGCAAAGCATAGAGGACGAGGATACCGCGCTGTTTGTTCTCCTTTTTCTCGCAAATGTTCATATCGTGGGTGTAGTAACGGACAAGATCGTATCCGTCAGCCAGATAAAGCTTTGAGCGCGGTGCAGCAGGGTGCGCGTTGTAGATTTCCTGAAATTTCTTATATTCATGTTTCGGAACAAGCGCCGTTCGGTCAACTGCAAGATTGCCGTCGGCATCGGTCAGAAGAACCGGGTTTTCGCCGGCTTTGCCGTGGAAGCGCTTTGGAATCAGGTAAGCTTCCTTTAAGAGATCAAACATGCTCCTGTTACACAATTCCAGTAACAAGGCGCTTACATCGCCGTTTTTGTATGCATTAAGCAGGACTTCTGCAAAATGATGAGGGTCCGGGTCCATATAGCGCTGTCTCTTATACACATCTGACGCTGCCGACGATCTTACGC
>URQG01000261.1 GCA_900549895.1 uncultured Lachnobacterium sp. | reverse complement strand
GAGATTACTACGCGTCTCGTGGGCTCGGAGATGTGTATAAGAGACAGCATATAAACAGTACTGCGAAGCGCATATACACGTGCGCGTATTATAAGAGGAAGTATAGGTGATTCTATGAAGATATTACAGAATTCCGGAGAACCGATCTATCAGCAGATTGCGAGTCAGTTTGAGGCGGACATTCTCGCAGGAAAGTATGAGCAGGGAGAATATCTGCCGTCAATCCGCGGTCTGGCGAAGGAACTGAAAATCAGCGTGATTACAACGATGAAAGCATATGAGTTGCTTGCGGAGCAGGGACTTGTTACCGCGGTGCAGGGAAAGGGATTTTATGTGAACGCACAGGACAGCGAGATGCTGAAGGAACAGCATCTTCGCAAGGTGGAATCGGCGCTTACGGAAGCCATCGCGGCTGCAAAAGTTGCGGGCATGAGTGAGCAGGAGCTGGTGGACACGTTACAGACACTTCTTGCGATGGAAGAAATCTAGCCATATTCAGGAAACTGATTGTATGTAGGAAAATCAGGAAATTGATTTTGGGGATGATGTGATCGCAAAAATTGGGAGCTAGGAAAAGAAGGGAAAATGATATGAAATTTGAATATGTTCTGGAAGGTAACAATATCAAAAAGAAATTCAGAGGATTTACATTAGATGTGCCGCAGTTTCACATCCCGAAGGGCTTTGCGACAGCCTTAATCGGGGAGAACGGAGCGGGCAAGACAACACTCATGAATATTCTGGCGGGCATTCGACTGGATTACAAAGGTGAGCTGACTTACTTTGGACAATATCATGACAAGGATCGCGAGGAGAATCCAATCGTCAAGGAACAGTATGCATATACGGGACCGGGAACGTATTATCTGCCGCAGTGGACGGTCGGGCAGATCCGAAAGCTGAATCAGCTGTTGTTTGAAAATTTTCATGAGGATCGCTTTGAGAAGCTCTGTGAGCGGCTGGCTGTGGGCGGGGAGGGCAATGTAAGTGGCAAGAAAGTCCGCTCGCTTTCCGATGGAAATAAAATGAAGCTGATGATCGCTTCTGCCCTGGCACGTGATACGAAGCTTCTTATGATGGATGAGCCGGCATCACCATTGGACCCGCTGATGAGGGACTGTCTCTGCAGTCTGATCCGTGAGTATCTTGCGGAGAACGAGGGTGAAAACAGTGTATTCTTCTCCACACATAATATCGCGGATATGGAGAATGTGACCGATTATGCGATCATCATGGAACGCGGTCGTATCGTGGAAGAGGGCTTTGTCGAGGACCTAAAAGAAAAGTATGTGTATGTCAAAGGCGAGCCACAGGATATTGAAGCTGCAAGAAACGTGATGTTCAGCATGCGGGAGAGCCAGTACGGCTTCGAGGGTGTGTGCCTGGCAGAAAAACTGGATCCGCTTGCGGGATGCGATGTGAGCGTGGAGCAGGCGACTCTCTCGCAGATCAGTGTGGCGGTCATGAAGCAGT
Source organism: uncultured Lachnobacterium sp. (assembly GCA_900549895.1). Lineage (GTDB taxonomy): Bacteria > Bacillota > Clostridia > Lachnospirales > Lachnospiraceae > Roseburia. Next base: position 1,717 of record URQG01000261.1, on the reverse strand, counting down.
ATTCGATGATTCGGGAATAGGAGCGCTGACGTATGAAAAAGATATGGAAAAGTTATGCGGTGTTCAGTTCGTGGATTTACCGACTGATGACGCTTCTTGTGATACCGGTCGTTTTTATCATAGGAGAGTTTGAACTTTTCACGCTGGTAAATGCGAATACATCAATGATCGGATTTAAATTGTTTATTGGTCTGATCCTGACGTATGAAGTCATCAACGACTACTGGCTTTTTGGCGGAATCTGTTCGCTTGAAGGCTGCAATGTGGAAAGCCTTAAGCTGGCGAAGGCGGGAAAGAATGTTTTTCGAAATGCACTTGTGATGGATCTGATACGAAGATTTGTGTATTTGCTGGGAGCCGGTGTGATCGCGTATGTGAAATTGAGAATGTTTTCCCTGCTTTTGACAGCGATGGCTGGATATATTGCGTTAATCATCGTACTGAATGTGACACGTTATATGTCAACGTTCCTGTTGCAGATTTCGATGAGCCAGGTGGCAGTGGCGTTGTATCATCTGATCATGTTATTGGGATCGGATTTTGATACGATTGATTCGGCAGGCTTAAGGGGCACGATCATGATGCTTCTGCTTGTGGTTTCCGCTGCACTCGGAGTGGCCACGGTGGTTCATGTTCAGGGCCGATGGAAGGAGAGTTATTATGAAAAATGATCTGCGTAAAGCGTTTGAATTGATGAAATTCGGAATCTGCGTCAATAAGGGAATCAATATCGGTGTCCTTGTTCTTTTTGTTGTGATCGGGCTGGTGGGAGAGACTTTCTATCTTGCAACCGGATTTACCATGAATTATGGATTTGATCTCTTTGCATTCCTTTTGATTGCGGTGCTTTCTTTTCCTGCACAGTTTATGGTGACGACGGATGTTTCGCATATCGTGCAGACTTCCTCTTATAAGAAGAAAATTCAGACGAAGATGTTCGCTGAAGTATCTCTGATTACGTCTTTGACTGCGATGACGTTTCTTGTTTTCATAAGAACGATCGCAGGAGTGGTGCATCCGGACCTGGCGGCGAAGTTGTGGAATGATATTCCGATAGCGGGAATCATGACCATGATGGTTTTGATTTTTACTGTGATCATGTACAAATACTTCTGGGTTGCAATGGTCGTATTGTATGTGTTTATGATGGGAATCGGTGGCCGGGCCGGTTATCTGAGTGTGGTAAAAGGACCGCAGGACGGACTGTTTGCAAAGGTTCCGGTCCTCGGGGATATTGTGATCGCGTATGCCTTTGTGCTTCTCGGAGTCGGAATCTCGTATCTGATTTCACTGGCTCTCTACAAGAGGCCATTCTCCAAAGCGGCATTCGGTGCGGTGATGAGCAAATATGTATCGTAAATGAAGCACAGCTTTCACAGGGTGGAAGCTGTGTTTTTGTTGGGAAAATGAGCAAAGTAAAAGGACCAGTCACGCGACTGGTCCTTTTGAGGGGAGTATAAATAATTAATAAGGGGTATAAAATGATATGTTTTACATATCACAGCATTAGTATAGAACATTCTTTTTGAAAAAGCAATGCAAAACCACAAAAGCCATGTATATTTTCCGGGGAACATCAGATACTAACCATGCAGTAAGCAAATAAAAAGATTCGGCACGAGCACGTGCCGGGATGGAGGGCAACATGGCAAAAAATGAAAGTACACAGAATTCGACTTCTAATTGCAGAGACGGTTATGAGAACAGCTACGAGAAC
>URQG01000260.1 GCA_900549895.1 uncultured Lachnobacterium sp. | reverse complement strand
CTACGCGTCTCATGGGCTCGGAGATGTGTATAAGAGACAGGAAACGTATTAACCCAACAGGAGAAGGAGAAAAATATGAAGAGAAAAGTTCTATCCGTAATTATGGCGGCTGCAATGGCAGTCAGTATGATGGCATGTGGAAGCAGTAATGGATCTGCAACTTCACAGACAGAAGCGACCAAGAATGATGACACCAAGAGCGTTGCGACGGTCGAAAATTCGGCATCCCTTACCGATAAGGCAAATATTGACAATAGCGTCGAGAGAGACAGTATCACGATTGGCTGGCAGGATGCAACAACACTTGCCCCTTGGGGAACCAACAATGATACACCTGGTAACTACGAAGTATACGAGATGCTTTATGAGTGTACGTCTTCCGGCGAACGCTACGGCGTACTTGCTGATGAGAGCAAAGGAAGCTTTGAACCGGGCTGTGATCACGAAGATGGAACCGGCGTTTACACCGTTTACATCTACGATTACATTGTAGACCACGCTGGCAACAAAGTTACCGCATCCGATGTTGCATTCAGTTATAACTATCAGTTCAAGAATGAGACAACTTCCGGATGGGATGATTTCGTAGAGGCAAAAGCAATCGATGACACTACCGTAGAGTTCGATTTTACCAAGGAGCAGTCAAACCTTGGATGGTTCGACAACTTCTTCTGCAGATGCTTTATCGTAAACGAAGATTCTTATAATGCATCCGCATCCGCACTTGCAAACGATATGTGCGGTACAGGACCTTACAAATTCGTGAAATATACATCAGGATCCAGCTTGGTTCTCGAGAAGAACGATGATTATTGGCAGACCGATGAAAGCCTTCGCCATCAGGAGCAGCAGGCAAACGTTCGTAACCTGACATTCCAGTTCGTATCTGAGAACGTACAGCGTGAGAACGGTGTTGCAACAGGATCTCTTGACATGGTACAGGATATGGCTTTTGAGAGCATCACGGATTTCGTTGATGGCGGAAAGTACGCAGACAAGGCAAACGTACAGACCTACTCACAGAAGTTTATCTACTACCTGAATCCAAACTGTAGCGAGAATTCACCATTACATGATGAAAACCTCAGAAAAGCGGTCTTCTACGCAATCGATCAGGATGGACTGATCACAGCACTTGGCGGCGCATACTCAAGATTATATGCATACGCAAATGATTACTACAGCGATTACGATATGGTAGATTGGGAAAGCCTTGACAACTACAATTCCAAGAGTTCTGTAGATGCTGAGACCGTTCAGAAATATCTGGATGCTTCTTCCTACAATGGAGAGACACTGACACTTATGGTAATGAGCACTTATGCAGATACTGCAACCATTATCGCAGCACAGCTTGCAGCATTCGGTATCAACGTTGAGCTTCTTCAGGTAGATAACGCTACTGCAAACGCAACACAGGTGGATTCAACAGCCTGGGATCTGAACTTTGGTATGATGGCTGGTGACTACAACGTACAGGCCTGGTTACATGACTTCTCATACAACAACTCATCCTCTGGAGATCGTACAACATCCTTCGTTGTAGATGACGAGTGGAATGACTTGCTGAATACATGTAACACAGAAGACGGACATACTTCTGAAAATATGCAGGCTTGGTGGGAGATGGCTACCGACCATGCATACACAATGGGCATCTACGCTGGTAACAACTACAATATTGTCCCGGAAGATTGTACCTATGTATGCCAGGGCGATAAACTTCGCTTCCTCCCAGGAGCATGTTGCTTTAAGGCACAGTAGTTAAGTTACATATGAACGAGGGTTTCGGGGGACGAAAGGAACTCGAAACCCATTTGGTTAAAAAGAGAGGATTTACATAATGTGGAAATACATATTAAAAAGAATCCTGTGGCTGATCGTCATTATGCTGAGTGTGGCTATCGTCATCTTTGTTATCCTCTGGTTTGTTCCGGGTGATCCGGCACAGATCGTACTTGGATCAGGAGCGACGCAGGCTGACATCTTACGACAACGGGAAATCATGGGATTGGATAAACCATTTATCGTACAGCTCGGAACATATTTGAGTGATGTATTCTTACATCTCGATTTTGGAAATTCTTATATTTATGGAACACCGGTTATCAATGAGTTCGCAACAAGACTTCCTAGAACACTCGGCCTTGGACTGATCTCTATGGCTTTAAATATCATCATCGGTATTCCACTTGGCGTTAACGCAGCAATCCATCGTAACAGCTTTCAGGATCAGGGACTTTTGATCATGGCAATGGTATTTATCTCTGTTCCACAGTTCTGGCTGGCACTCATGATGGTCGTTCTGTTTTCTGTAAAGTTAGGCTGGTTGCCTCCATACGGTATTACCGGCTGGCAGTGCTGGATCATGCCGGTACTTGCAAACTCACTTTCCGGAATCGCGATGAATGCAAGACAGACACGATCCGCTGTACTGGAAACCATCCGTGCGGACTTCGTAACAACCGCACGTGCAAAGGGACTTTCGGAGAGAGTCGTTATCTACAAACATATGCTTCCAAACGCTTTGATCCCGGTAGTAAATGCATTGGGTATGCAGCTGGCGATGGTTGTAGGTGGAACCGTAGTTATCGAGCAGGTATTCTCGTTCCCTGGTATCGGACAGTATCTTCTTACCGGCGTAAGCAGCCGAGATTATCCGGTTATCCGTGGATCGGTATTGATCCTTGCAATGTTCTCAGCGGTCATCACACTTCTCGTAGATTTATTCTATGCGTACCTTGACCCGAGAATTAAAGCACAGTATGTCAATTATGGCGCAAAGAAGAAGGGAGGAAAGAAATAATGGCAAAGAAGAATGCAACTCCCGAAGGCACCAGAAAGAAGAAAAAGCAGACGCAGTTTTCCCAGATCATGGGACGACTTAGAAAAAATAAAGTAGCGATGGGTGGACTGATTGTGCTGATCATCATCATTCTAGCTGCGATCTTCGCACCGCTCGTTGCTCCGTATGATCCAAACTATATGGACTATTCCGCATTGAACCAGACACCTTCCGCAGCCCACATTATGGGATGCGATAACCTCGGACGAGACATCTTCAGCCGTATCATCTATGGTGGAAGATACTCTCTCTCCCTCGGTCTGATCTGCGCGATCATCGGAATGTTTTTCGGTGTATTTTCTGTCTCTTATACACATCTCCGAGCCCACGAGACGCGTAGTAATC
>URQG01000259.1 GCA_900549895.1 uncultured Lachnobacterium sp. | reverse complement strand
ATGAGGCCGCTGATGCAACAACCGTTGCCGGATGCGATATTTATCATCCGTCACAGTCGCTTCTTACCGGCGAAGAGATCACGTTCTGTGGTAACATTTCCCGCAGCTTAAAGAAGGACAACTACCTGATTCTTGAAACGCAGGCACAAGGCAATATCGCCTGGCTTCCGTATCCGGGGCAGCTTCGTCTGCAGGCATACAGCCATATTGCAAACGGTGCGAACAGTATTATGTACTGGCATTGGCACTCCATCCATAATGCATGCGAAAGTTACTGGAAAGGCGTACTCTCTCATGATTTTTCCGAGAATGCAACCTATCGCGAGGCATGTACGATCGGTGCCGACTGGAAACGCATCGGTTCACACATTCAGAATCTGAAAAAAAATAATCGTGTGGCAATCCTGCTTGATAATAACTCTCTGACAGGTCTGCGCCTTTTCCCAATCGGGAAACTCGGCGAACACAGTTACAACGCAGTTGCCCGCTGGATCGGCGATACCCTTTACCGCATGAATATCGAGTACGATATGATTTCTTCCGCGGAACGCGACTTTGCCTCATATGACTGTGTCATTGCACCGGCACTTTACAGTGCATCGGAAGAACTGCTCCACGTATTAAATAATTACGTAAAAGACGGCGGTCACCTGATCACAACGTTCCGCAGTGCCTTTTCCGATGAGCAGATCAAGATCTACAGCGATACACAGCCGCACATTTTGCATGAATGCCTCGGCATCCATTATGATCAGTACACCTATCCGGAGGAAAATGCGAAAGTTACGCTTACAGACGGCACAACAAGCGCTTGTAAATACTGGATGGATATGGTGGTCTGCGATACCGCAAGCCCATTGTTCTTCTATAATCATCCGGCATGGAACACCTATGCTGCGGCAACCGTAAACCAATACGGAAAGGGTTCTGCATTGTATCTTGCCACCATGTTTGAGCAGACTTCTCTGGAGAAGGTGCTGCGCGATTACTTGGAAAGCTCCTGCCCCGAAATCCTTGCGCACAGTGACTGTCACTTCCCTGTGATCATCAAGGAAGGAACCAATGATTTCGGCAAGCGCATCCGCTTCTACTTCAACTACTCCGGTGAGAAGCAGCATGCGGTATGTAAAGGCTTCTCCGGAATCGAACTTTTATCCGGTGAACCAGTGGCAGAGGGCGATGAAATCGTGTTGGATTCTTGGGGATTTAAAGTGATCGAGGGATAACGTCCCTCCAATTCTATAGATTATAGTCAACACATGTATTACAATATTTTTCTTTTGTATTACATGTGTTGTTTTTTATACAATTTGTAATACAATAGTTAATAAGAAAAGAGTGATTTTAATTCCATTCGAAATTGCTTCTGCACCAGATCCATTTTATTTCGAAAGCAATCAGGCTTATATCATGAAAAGTGGGACTGTTACATACAGCCCCGCTTTTTACATAGAACGTAAGAAGCACATTCTAATAAGTGTCTTTCAACAGATTCTGCTTTCGCATGATCATCTCATCGATGCGTTTCATGTACAACGCCACATCCTTGACATTCTCACACCGCTCGATCGCGCCACCCGGACAGACCTTCTTGGTCGATGCCCCTGCACCGCAAGCAATGATCGTCTGGCGTTCCTCCATGATCAGCACATTGTATACGCCTGCCTTGCCAGGCTTGGCATATCCGACATTCTCCATATTGCCCGCCATCCCTTTCTGGCGATACAGATAATACGGAGACAATCCCATCTTGGCACAGTAATCCGCACACAGATCCATATGTTCCTGTGTATTGACCATCTGCATACTCTCGTAGCGATCCTTAAAAATATTCAGTCGTGCTGCACGCTTGATGGCAAGTGAGTGGATCGTGATATTATCCGGATCCAGCTCCTGAAGCAATTCCATCGTATGACGCACATCTTCAATATCCTCTTCCGGGAGTCCCATAATGAGATCCATATTGATGTTGTCAAAACCAATGCTTCTGGCTAATTTAAAACTTTCAATCGTCTGCTCCACAGTATGATGTCGACCGATAATGTCCAGTGTTTTCTGCTTCATCGTCTGCGGATTGATGGAGATCCGGCTGATACCATTATTACGAAGTACCTGAAGCTTTTCCTTCGTAATAGAATCCGGGCGCCCCGCTTCTACCGTAAACTCAATACAGTGGCTTAAATCAAAGCTGCAACGGATTTTACGGATCAGACGGTCAAGCTGATACGGTTCCAGTGTCGTTGGCGTGCCTCCACCGATATAGATGGAATTCAGCTTCTTATGGTAATTCTTTGTCGCCACATAATCCAGTTCCTTCTCCAAAGCATCCAGATACGCATCCACCTGCATTCTCCAGGATGCGAGCGGATACGACGTAAAGGAACAATACAGGCAGGTACTCGGGCAAAACGGAATACCGATATACAGGCTGTACCCATTCTTGTAATCCAGCTTAGAAAGAAGTGCACGCTCACGCTCCGCGATCGCGATAGACAGTTCCACCTTCTCATCGGAAGCAAGATATGTTTTTTTCATATAGGAAGCAATTTGTTCCTTTGTCTTTCCCTCGTCAAGAAGCTGCATCGGAATCTTCGTCGGACGGATTCCGGTCAATGTTCCCCATGGGAGACTTCGTCCGGTTTCTTCTTCGAGCAAACGATACAGATGCTCCTTGAGTGCATTTTTCGTCTCGGAACGATCGGAAAAATCCACTTTGAAGGTGCGAAGTCCCGGTCCTTCTAAAGCCTCATCTTCATCTACCGATTCGAGCGTTGAATTCTCATCGGCCGAACTCGGTGTCGTGCCTAATAAACGTAGCGGCATTCCATCCCATGCAATGGAGATTTTGTCATCTGCATAGTGAATCGTAAAATGCGAATCTTTTTCAACCTCACTCGACGTATCTGCGCCTGTCTGATGTGCGCAATGATTTTTGCCTTTCGTTGCCTTAGTATTTTCTACAGAATGATTCGTGCAGGCCACATTTTTCTCGTCGGCATGTGCCTCCGCGGTATAGTAGATCTCGACGTCCTCCTTCGGGAAAAATGCTTTCAGCAGCGAGTGAATATCATATTCAAATTCCGTTCGGTTTAAATTTACAGTTATCATAGGTATGGGTTATACATCCTCTCATGTTCAATGCTTGTAATATCGTTGTGTCCCGGATAGACCTGTCTCTTATACACATCTCCGAGCCCACGAGACGCGTAGTAATCTCG
>URQG01000258.1 GCA_900549895.1 uncultured Lachnobacterium sp. | reverse complement strand
CACACAATGCAGCAACTGCATTTCCCTGCTGCGCACATGCACAAATTTCATCCCATGACAGTTCATCCAGATTCTTATTTAAAGTCAGGAATCCGCTTAAGAATCCTCCCCAGAAAGAATCTCCGGCTCCTGTTGTATCCACCGCATCGACTTGATAGCCGGATACCACTTTCTTATCCTCTTTCGTTGCGATCAGAACTCCATCCGCACCTAATGTGATTGCAACAAGCTGCGGTCCCATAGATAACAGAACATCGGCTGCGCTCTCATAATCGGATTCGCCAGTCAATAACAGGCTTTCCTCATCCGAAACTTTCATCACGTCAACCTTTGGAATCATAGATTTCATCGCTGCGACTGCCGCAGCCGGATCCGGCCACAACGATGCACGGTAATTCGGATCATAGGAGATGACCGCGCCTGCATCGCCTGCGATGCGTACAGCCTCCTGCGTTGCTTCCTTTGCTGGCTCATCAGTCAACGAAAGTGATCCAAAATGAAAGATCTTACAGTTCTTTAACAATTCCTGATTTAATTCTTCTGCTTTTAACTGGGTATCCGCACCCGGTTTTCTTGCAAATGAAAAGTTACGTTCTCCACTTTTATCAATCTCCACAAATGCAAGCGTGGTAAATACGCTGTCATCTACGATAAGAGAATCCGTACCGATTCCTTCCTGCTCAAGAGTTCTCTTTAAAAACCGGCCATGCATGTCGTTTCCAACTTTGCCAATGAAAGAAGTCTTGAATCCCATATGGCTTGCAACCGTGAGCAGATTTGCCGGTGCTCCACCCGGATTCTGTTCAAAAAGCTTCATTCCCGATGCACCATATCCAGCTTCTGTAAAATCGATCAGAAGTTCTCCAAGTGCAACAATATCAACCTCTTTTGCCATTTTTTAAATCCTCCATGATCTCATTGTATCGCTTTTTGTTCAGTCTGTAAAAGAATAACACAACCGCCGTCACAATCCATAAGCTTCCCGGAATTGTGGTGAATGCATGTTTCATAATTGCGAGGACCTGCGCGTTTTGTGCCTGATTCGCAACATATCCGTATTTTCCGAGAAGTCCGGCAAGTAACGCAGTACCGATCGCCATACCGATTTTATTTCCAAGTGAGACAAACGCATACTGGAAACCATCGTTGCGGAGCCCTGTCTTCCACTCTCCATATTCCACGCAATCCGGAATGATTGCATAAATTGCAGTGTTAAATCCAGAGAAGAAGAACTGTGTAATGCCCGACAAAGCATAGAATGCGATCGGTGCTTCCTTCACATTGAAGAAGAATAATGCAAGCATCGAAATTCCTGTGAGCAATGCAAATATCGATGCGGTGCGTCCCTTATTATTGAGTTTGCGGAACACTGGCTGAAAGCATGCCGCCCCTATGATGGAAGGGATGATAATGCACATGGAATAAGTCGTATAATAAGATGCATTTCCCTCCACATAAGTAAAGTAGTATAAGATGTCTGCGTTTCTTCCATACAGGGTAAATCCGAACAATACCTGACCGATCAAAGCCAGAATATACGGGCGGTTCTGCATGACCGCTTTCAGCTGTACCTTAATAGAAATCTTTTCTTTCTCTGGAACCACAACCGCTTCTTTCGTCTTCGTGAAGCAGAAAAAGTGGCAGGCTGCAAAAACGCATCCATATAAAATTGCTACCGTAAGATAACCGGTCCTGGCATCATGACTTCCGAACTTATTGATCAGTGGAACGGTAATAATATTCAGTACGCCGATTGCGATCATTGCCGCAACGGAGCGCGAGGTATTGATTTTGGCACGCTCATCAATGTCCTGTGTCATCGCTCCGCACAACGTTCCGTACGGAATATTGACGCACGTATATCCGAGAACTAATAAGCAATATGTAATTACCATATACACGATCTTCGCCGTCTGCGACCAATCCGGTCTTGCCCAGAACGTCATCACAAGAAGAAACGCAGTAATCGGTGCAGCCACCAGAAGCCACGGGCGATACCGTCCCCATCTGGACTTTGTTTTATCGGTCAATCCGCCGACAATTGGATCGTTGATGGCATCCCAGAATCTAGAAAAAAGCATGAGTGCCGACACTGCTGCCATACTGATTCCAAACACGTCGGTGTAAAATATCATCAAAAAATTGCTGACGAACATCCAGCTGAAATTGCATCCCACATCACCGAATCCATATGCAATTTTACTAATCAATGGTACCTTTCCGTTACTGTTTCTGCTTCCCATACGTGCCTCCTACCCGCTATAATTTCTGACAGAATTCGATTCTCTCTTCAATTGGACTTTTCATCATGAAAACTTTACCTCATCATCCCAAAATGGATGTTCTTCGATTCCATATCTATTAGTCTTCCTGTACATTGATAATGACTTTCATGGTTGTCTCACGATTATCATCGATATACTGATATGCCTTCAGGTAATCCTTGAATGCAAACGTCTTGGAGATCAGCGGTCTTAAATGTACTTTGCCCTCATTCACGAGACGGATTCCATCCACATAATCATCGTGACGATACATCATCGTACTCTTGATATCCAATTCATGATCGTTTGCCACCGCAAGATCAACCTCAGCCATGCCTGCAAATACAGCGACCAATACGATCACGCTGCCTTTTCTTGCATACTTGATTGCCTGTCCCATCGTGATATTATTTCCGGCACAGTCATAAATGACATCTGCCTTATCCGGTCCAAAAGCCTCGATCATGGCATCTCCAAAGTCCTTTTCCTTCGTGTTCACACATACATCGATACCACACTCTTTTGCCTTGTCAAGGCGAAGATCACTGACATCTGTGATCATTACTTTGGCAGCCCCCATTCCCATGGCAGTCTGTGCTACAAGGTTTCCGATCGGACCTGCACCGATGACTGCAATATTCATTCCGGTTACATCACCCATCTGCTTTACGCCATGTACCGCAACTGCGAGTGGCTCGATCATAGCACCTTCCTCGTAAGACATGTCTTCCGGAATTGGAGTAACCTTGGAAGCATCGACCGCAAAATACTCAGATGCAGTACCGGTTGTCTGGAATCCCATAACTTTTAATTCTTCACAAAGATTATATTTGCCATGTCTGCATGGATAGCAGTGTCCGCAATATACCTGCGGCTCGATGGTAACTTTCTGGCCGACCTTAAAATCCTTTACATCTTTTCCAAGTTCTGCAATCTGTCCGGATACTTCATGTCCCTGTGTTACCGGATAC
>URQG01000257.1 GCA_900549895.1 uncultured Lachnobacterium sp. | reverse complement strand
AAGATCGTCGGCAGCGTCAGATGTGTATAAGAGACAGGTGGATGAACCGTGCAGATGTTATTCGTTTTGGGGCAAAACACAGCCATGCGAAAACTGTATTTCCGCAGTCTCTTTCCAGGAAAAGACACAGAAGTGCAAATGGGAATTCCTGGATGACCATATCTATCAGGTGATTTCGCGTTATGTGGAGATCGACGGGGTTCCGCAAGTGATGGAACTGGTCAGAGAGCTGGATGAAGACACTCTTATTGATGCAGACGGAAGAGAAAAACTGGTCGGGAAGATGGTTCAGTACGATGATAAACTCTATCGTGACGCACTGACAGGTGCGTATAATCGTCGGTATTTTGAGGATCGCGTTAAGAATATGCCGATGAAAGCCGGTATTGCGGTCGTGGATCTGGATGATTTTAAATTGTGTAACGATACGTACGGGCATGATGCGGGGGATGTTGCACTGCAGACATTGGTCAGGACCATTCGCAAGTATATTCGTAAGTCCGATCTGATCATCCGTTATGGGGGCGACGAATTTTTGCTTGTTCTTCCGGATGTGAATGAGGATACTTTCGTGCAGAAGCTGCAACAGATCCAGACGAAGATCCATACGGTCCATATTTCCCAATACGGACAGATGCCGCTTTCCATCAGCGTCGGTGGCGTGATCATGGGGGATGAGAGTGTCGAGGATGCGGTGCGCCGTGCCGATAAACTGATGTATCAGGCAAAGACACAGAAGAACATGGTTGTCACAGAGGAAGATGCAATTGACGGAGAGCACAGGATTGAGCGAAGCAAGATCAAGCAGCAGCTTCTGATCGTGGATGACTCGGAGATCAACAGGGAGATACTGACAGAGATATTAAAGGATGATTATCGTATTCTTCAGGCTGAGAACGGAGAGGAAGGAATCCGGATACTGCAGGAACATGAGAATGATATTGCACTTGTACTTCTTGACATATTGATGCCCGGACTGAATGGGTTTGATGTTCTGAATCTGATGAACATCAATCATTGGATCGAAGATATTCCGGTTATTATTATATCGGCAGAGAATTCCGGTGATTATGTGCGCAAAGCATATGAGCTTGGTGCATCGGACTATGTGAACTGTCCGTTTGATTCAAAGACGGTGTATCAGCGCGTTTACAATATCATCAAGCTGTATGCCAAACAGAAGAGACTTCTCTCGCTTGTGAAGGATCAGATCTACGAGAATGAAAAAAATAATCAGATGATGATCAGCATCCTGAGCCATATTGTGGAATTTCGTAACGGGGAGAGCGGCAAACATGTGCTTCACATTAATATTTTAACGGGACTTCTTCTCGATAAGCTTACCCAGAAATCGGACAAATATTTTATCTCGGGAAATGAGCAGTACCTGATCACCACGGCATCTGCGCTCCATGATATCGGCAAGATCGGAATTGATGAAAAGATATTAAACAAGCCGGGAAAACTGACGGCAGAAGAGTTTGAAATCATGAAGCAGCATACCGTGATCGGTGAGGAAATGCTTAAGAATCTGGAATTTTATCAGGATGAGGAGCTTGTACGCTACGCAAGGGAAATCTGCCGCTGGCATCATGAACGTTACGACGGAAGAGGTTATCCCGATGGTCTTGTGGGAGATGAGATCCCGATCGCGGCACAGGTGGTATCCATGGCGGATGTGTATGATGCTTTGACCAGTGAACGGGTTTATAAGAAGGCGTTTTCACATGAAAAGGCAATGGAGATGATCCTGAACGGAGAGTGCGGAACCTTTAATCCGCTTCTTTTGGAATGCCTGCAGGAGATCGTGGGAGAGATTGGATTTTCGCTTGATATCGCAGATCAGTAGAACACGTGCAAATGAATTGACATCATCCTTTTGCACCGATATAATATTTTATTGGAATATATGTATTAGACAGGGAGAACAGGACAGATGACACTGGAAGAATGTTACAAGAACTTTGGCGGAGATTATCAGGAAGTTGAGAACCGGTTATGTTCAAGAAAGTTTGTTGAAAAGTTTTTGGTAAAGTTTCTTGCGGATAAGAGTTACGAAAATCTGCATCATTATCTGGATGAGGGAGATCTTGCCGAGGCATTTCGTGCGGCTCATACACTCAAGGGAGTGTGTCAGAATCTGGGAATCAAATGCTTATATGATTCGGATTATGTTGTGACAGAGGCGTTACGTGGCGGCAAAAACGAGGTGGCGCCTGAAATGTTACAGAAGCTGGATGATGACTATCAACTGGTCGTTCAGTCGATTCAGGAGTATCAGAAGTCTGCTGAGTAAGAAGAAATCAGGCACTGTCGGTGTGCGTTCAACGAGGATGGCATACTGTACGGTGCCTTCTTTTTGAAAAAGAACCCATGGGAATGTGGGCTGTTTTCGCCAAAGCTTCTGGTATGCCTTCGTGCGGTCAGACCCGAGTTTGAGCGGATCACAAAGGAATATACAATGAAAGATGAATAAGTATGGATTTTAGTGTATAGCAGGCTGTGGACCGGCAATACTATCTTTGACAGATCAATCAGAAAAGAGGTGTGCAAAGATGGTAAAGGAAGACGGACTTCCACTCGGACTCGGATTTGGACTTGCGATGAATTCGGATGCAATGAGGGGATTTGCTTCTCTTTCGGATGAAGAAAAAAAGCAGGTCATTGAGGCAGCCCGACAGATTCGTTCCAGGGAAGAAATGCAGCAGTTTGTGAACAGTATCGCTGAAATCGGAGGCGCAAAATAGTAGCGGAGTGCTATAATAAAAAAGAATTCATAAGAGGAGATCAAGGATATGGGCAAATATGCTTTGGACATGGACAAATATATTGCGCTGGCAAGGCGTACGGCGGCGGAGGGATGTGTTCTGCTGAAAAACGATAACCATACGCTGCCGCTGCGCAAGGGAGACCGCGTGGCGGTATTTGGGCGCATTGCGTTTGATTATTATAAAAGCGGACTTGGTTCCGGCGGACTGGTCAATACCAGATATGTTGTGGGGATCTTAGATGCATTGAGAGAAGAAACGGATTTTTCAGTCGATGAAAAGCTGCTAAACATATATAAGGAGTGGATAAAGGATCATCCGTATGATGGAGGCGGAGGCTGGGGACTGGTTCCCTGGTCCCAGAAAGAAATGCCGCTTTCCGATGAAGTGGTAGAGCAGGCTGCAACAGAAAATGATATTGCAATCGTGATTGTCGGAAGAACAGCCGGAGAGGATCAGGATCTGTCTCTTATACACATCTGACGC
>URQG01000256.1 GCA_900549895.1 uncultured Lachnobacterium sp. | reverse complement strand
CGTCGGCAGCGTCAGATGTGTATAAGAGACAGATACCGGATGGATCAACGGAATGCGCTTTTTGATCAAACGGGAAGCTCCGGAGGAAGGCGATGCCATCTTTCACGCATGGGTATGGCCAGGTCCTCTCATCTTTGATCTGGTTGACGACACACAAAAATATGACTTTACCGCGCCTTTTACCGACGGAGGAAAACAGCAGGTTGTTGACTGGATCAATGCGCAGTACGAAGATAATCCGGATCTGTGGTCACACGAGCGCAAACCAATGTATCCCCAGTAATCATCTTCCCGGTCATTTGTCACATTACAGTAAAGGCATCCGCAGATATGATTTCTCATATATACGGATGCCTTTTCCTATACACCGGTTTATTGTTCCTTCCCGACAGAAGCCACAGTCTGACGCTTCCAAACAAGATACGCGATAAGCAGCATGATTCCGGTTACCAGCCACGCTGCCGGATCCGCAAAACAGACTCCAAGATATCCATATGGCTTGGCAGCCACTACAATGACCGCAAACCGGCTGACAAGTTCAACAACCCCACTCAGCATCGGAATAAACCCATGATCCAGTCCCTGCAGACCATTACGATAGATAAAGATCCATCCCAACGGAATCATAAATCCACTGATTGCATATAAATACTGCATCGCAGCCGACATCGTCTCCGTTGACGGATTACTGATAAACCATTTCAACATAAACGGACCCGCGCAGCAACAGATCAACGCAGCAATTGCAGCTGCTACAAAACACAAATAGAACGCCTGTCGCATTCCCTGATAGATTCGCTTATACTTTCCGGCGCCAAGATTCTGACCGCAATAGGTTGCCATCGCTGTACCCAGAGTCGGGAATGTCTGCGTTGCAATATTCGACACTTTCGATGCTGCCGTAAACGCCGCAACGGTACTTGAACCAAACACATTGATCGCACTCTGAAGAATCATTGTACCGATCGCCGTAATCGAATAATTCAGCGCCATCGGGATTCCAATCGAAAGCATACGAAGAATTCCCTGATTGTCCCAGTAATAATCCTCTCTGCTCGTCCGCAGTATATCATATTTGCGGAACATCACAATAAAACACAATACCGCAGCTACACCCTGTGAGATAACCGTTGCGTAAGCCGCTCCTGCCGTTCCCATTTTGACAACAACGATCAGGAAAATATCAAGCACAATATTGAGCGCCGATGAAAAAATCAAAAAGTATAAAGGTGTCTTGCTGTCGCCGATACCACGCAATATTCCGGAAGCAACATTGTATGCCATAGTACACAATATTCCGCCAAAAATAACACGGATATAACTGTCTGCAAGTCCCACAATATTTTCAGGAGTATTCAGCCACAATAATAACTGTCTCGATCCGATTACCGTTATGACACTCAGCACCGCAGAAACAATAGCGGTCAGCATCAAAGACAATGCGACATAATGTTTCAAACGTTTAAAATCCTTTGCTCCAAATGCATGCGACACCATAACTCCGAATCCCTGTGCAATTCCATTGGCAAATCCTAAAACGAGGAACATAATACAACCTGTAGATCCAACCGCAGCCAATGCATCTTCTCCGAGATATTGTCCAACGATCACCGTGTCTACCATGTTATAAAACTGCTGAAATAAGTTTCCAAGTAAAACAGGAATTGAAAAAAGAAGAATAATTTTCATCGGATTGCCGATCATCATATCTTTTCTCATAGTCAATACTCCTTATATCCTATCATTAAGCTCCATTTTCGTTTCTCACATACTCCGTATAACCTATCGATACAGCCAAAGAAAAAGACTAACATAATGTTAGTCTCTGACTGCGGGCAACAGGACTTGAACCTGCACGTCGTAGACACTAGAACCTAAATCTAGCGCGTCTGCCAATTCCGCCATGCCCGCTGTTCGTTATAAAGTTTTGTAGAGTAGTGTATAACGTTACTAATTAACTATACAGATTCCCCCAACTTATGTCAATAAGTTTTTAACATTTTTCTCTTGACGAATAATAAAAAATATTGTAGTATACAAAAAGTGTGAGAGATACACATGGGCTTGTAGCTCAGCCGGTTAGAGCGCACGCCTGATAAGCGTGAGGTCGGAAGTTCGAGTCTTCTCAAGCCCATCCTTGTAATAAGCGTATTATGAAAGCCACGGATTGCTCCGTGGCTTTTGTTTTATGTGTATCTACACCTGCACAATGCGTCCGTGTCTGCCTATTCCTTTAAAAAATCCCGCATTTATTCCATCATACTTTTTGGCACTGCACTCAGAAACCATGAGCTGCTGCTTATATTTGTAATCATCCCACTCGAGAATTTCTGTGACGTAGGGCTGTTCCTCCATTACACGCACAGTCGTATTTTTCTTTGAAAACACAGGGTATTTTCCGGTGTATCCCTTTTGAAGCAGCTCCTTTTCAAGCGCTTTACGCTTTTCTTTTATGCGTTCATTTATCTGATTTCCGTAATTTCTCTCCGGATAATCCTTTGATGCCTTTATCACAAGCTTATAAATATACTGATAAAGCGGTACTCTTTTTGCATCGGCTAAATGTCTGCTCAAAAGCTTTTCCGTTTTCTCACATGGATTTGCCCTGTAGCGTGCAATGAGCTTAAGATAATCAATGTCCGAAACCTCCCTGCAAAGCTCCTCCATAATGTCTATTCCCTCTACACGGGCCGGAAAATGATACTCCATCAAATCGTCAGGTACCGGTGTCCATCTGCGAAACGGTGCAAAGTAAATAAGGCTCTGGATAAAGCATTCTGTCTCGTTGCAGTATTCCTTTCCCATGTACATATACTTGTCCGCGATTGTTCCTACCATATATACAAGCATGCGCCACTGCTCCTGTCCCTTTACCCAGAAATGTCCTATTTCATGGTATTTAAAGCATGCCTCATGCACATGCAAATTATCAAACCAGAGTGTGACCACATTGTCCTGCTGGTGCAGAATGAGTCCGTAGCCTTTTTCACTTCCTAAAACCAACGATGCCGAAATGATTTCTTCCTCGCTATGATAATCGCCCTTTAACACTGCATTTTCCACAGTCAGATAGCATTCCACCGCATCATTCATGATATATGGGATTATATATTTGTCGTCACTTCTGCATATATCAAATGAACCGTAATCAAAGAGCTCTGCGAGCATGTAAAATGCGCGTGGCATATCTTCTTTTAAGCCGGGAAGTGCTTTTACTAAATCCTTGTAAGCCTGCATTGTGGTATCCTTTCGTAT
>URQG01000255.1 GCA_900549895.1 uncultured Lachnobacterium sp. | reverse complement strand
ACACGAAAGATGACACGAATCACAGAAGATGATTCTCAAAATAATTGTTTGCCTGTTCAGAATATTTTTTTGAAAAATCAGATCGAGTTCCACGATATACCTGATTAAGTACGGTATTTGTTTTCCATCCGCCACGCTCCATAATATACGCTTCTGGTACACCCATTGCATGCATAATCGTAGCGGCATAGTGACGCAAATCATGGAAACGGAAATGCGGTAATCCTAGTTTCTTGATAGCACGTCCAAATTCATGCGTGATCATACCCGGATTTAAATTGCAAATTTTCCCAGAAGAGGGGAGCTCTTTAATGACACTTTTTGGATATTCAACATAGCGATCCGATGCACTGTTCTTTGCCACGGATTTTAATACCCATTTATAGTTCTGGTCCTGCACCATCGTTTGATGGACGTGTATCGTATTCCCTTGTATATCATCAGCGTATAATCCACAAACTTCAGATCTCCTTAAAGTTCCGATGGATGCAAGTAGAATTGCAACATATAGATCGTATTTTTCCTCTTTGGCGTAGGAAAGAAGTTCTTGCAGTTCTTCGTCTTTCGGAATGTAGTATTGCAAAATTTCCTTTTGCGGCATGGTGACATTAAAAGATGCATCTGGTATCTGTGACCGTATGACCGCGCAGAGTAGGCTGTAAGCGTTTCTGACAGTCTTAGGCGAATGTGTGCCTGCAAAACTATTTATGAAGCTTACAACCACATTCTGATTGATTTCAGACACATCCATATCTTTTAACGGTTCATAATATTTCTCCATTTGCCTGTAACCACGTAGGGTAGACGGTGAGAGCAAATTTGATTTTAGTTCAATGTATTGGGAAAATGCAACTTCAAAGGTGATTTTGCCGGTATGAGAGTGCTCTGCTTCGTAAGTAAGCGCAAGCCTTTCTGCCTCTCGCTTGGTTGCTGCAGTAAATGATTTATAATGTTTCTTTCCATGTTCATCTTCTCCCAGGAAGAGCCGCGCTCTCCAAGATCCGGATGGTAATTTCCTTGCATTCATATTGTACCTCCTTAAAATTGTGTATAAAAATAACAGCCAGCGTGGAACGGGTGTTCCGCTTGCGTAGCTGCTCCGAGAATGATACAATATGCTTGTCTAGGGCATTGTATCTTCGGATCAGTGTTTGCCGCCTTGGTGCTCCAGCATCAGGGCGGTTTTTCTTTATATATTCTTATTGTTCCAAATCGAATTTAAAATCTGAAAGATCTATATCATAGTTATCACTATATCCTTCAAGGATTAATTGAAGGTTTGCTGGTTTTATTTTATCGAAAGTGATGATTCCAGACGAAGATGCTCCAGGCGTGAGATCATCAGATAATTGCGGATAATCATCACTATATGTGGAGTATGATTCTTCATATTGTTTTTTGTTTTGCACAACTTTAGCAGATGATGAGTAAATACTTACATTATCATTGGAGTTGTTTGTCACATCAACATAAAATCTTGTTTCGTTCTCGGCAAATTCCACTTTCGTAACCTTAACAGTGATTCCGTGCTGCTCAATTGACTGGTCTTCAAATTCCCATGTAGTGTCAGCTTTTCCGAATGAATCGATATAAGTGGTTTCTTTCGCATCTGCTGCTATCATGTAAGCCCACGAGGTATCAACGCCCATTACGGTCTGGCCAGAATAGGATCCAGTAATTTTTGCATCTACGGATATAAAGCTATCCTCTTTAAACTCTTTTGCAGATACATCTTTTGAAACTTTTAACAAAATACTGTTATTGTAGTCCGTATCTGTATAAGCTTGATATACGTAATAATCATCGCCTTCATCACATGTCTGGCTTACAATTCCGTAAAATTTAATATATTTACCAGCATAAGAATCAGGGTCTGAAACTACAGTGTTGATATTATCAACGTACTCCCTATCGCTTTTCGGCGTAATATCTTCGGAAACAGTTGTTCCAGATCCCGACATTATAATTCCTAAGAAAATAGCGATACAAGAAAAAACGATTCCGACAATCGGTGCAACTTTTTTTGTGTACTTTTTACACACACCGATGATGGAAAGAACCAGTCCAACAATCCCAAGCACGCACCCTAGTCCACCAGCAAAGATTGCAAAGATCGTTGCAAGAATTGAAAAAACCAAGCCTATTACACCAATAGTATTCTTCCTTTTAGGTGTAATGTTAGGTTGGAATTGCATAGCCGGTTGAGGCTGCTGAAATTGTTGATTTTGCATACCTTCGTTCGGCTGGAACAATGGTGCTCCGCAATTTGGGCAAAATTTAGAATTTCCCCCTTCAGTTCCACAGTTTTTACATATCATAAAATCACTCCTTTGTTTTTATTTATATAATTCAAGCACACCAAGTGGCTCGAAATATATCAAATAGTTATCTTGTTTTGTACATAATCCATATTTTTCCTTGTAATAGTTTAGGCAATCTATAAGGAATTCTTCTGTAACGTTCAGATGTTCCGCAATCTCAAACCGATTCCGACACCCGCATTTATACGAATCGATCAGATCATTAAGGGAGAGCAGTTTGTGGTATGCCCAGATCCGGGCGCGCCGCTCCTGTTTGCGATTGGACACATCGGTCTGATCCATAATATCCCCGACTGTTGTGTAATGGTGTCCCAATTCCTCTGCAAGCACACACGTTTTCTCAGATTTTATGTACATGTCACGATTGAGTGCAATAGTACCGTCACAATATAGTCCTTTTAATCGCGTACCGGACAAATCAAACTGATCGGTAACGATGATATTCTCTTTGTCTGCGTCTGTAAGTAATTCTTCGTATCCAGTCAATTCAAATCCCCCTTAGTTTTTATGTAGAAATTATCATATCAATTGTACGAAAAAACGGACTATTTTCTGTTGGCTTTCACAAAAGCTGCGAACTCTTTGATTTTATTGAGTTCCTCTTCGGTGTATTCATCGCCGTCGAAATGAGCTGCCATAGTTGCCGGCTCTTCATTTAAACCAAGCAAGTCATCAGCCGAGACGTTCAGTAGATCTGCAATTTTCTTTATAGTTTGGACATTTGGCTCACGGTTTCCACTTTCATATAAGGAATATGTTGATTTTGCAACGCCAATTCCTTCCGCGACGTCTTTTTGAGATAGACCTTTTCGCTCTCTTGCGTATTTTAAATTCTCGTTAAAGTTATCTCCCATGTTTTTAGTCCTCCTGTTACCTTGATTATATATAGGAGGTGCAAACCTGTCAATCAAAAAGTTTGCAAAAAGCAAAGAAAAGTATTGACAAGTTTGCAAAT
>URQG01000254.1 GCA_900549895.1 uncultured Lachnobacterium sp. | reverse complement strand
ATTTTCAATAAAAAGCTATAGATGTATCTACCAAAATACAAGAAAACATGGATAATTCTTCGTTTAACGCAAAAATGGAACCATCTCTGCGCGCAGCAATCGATATCGACAATTCCGACCGGATTACTTCCGGAGACCTCGGTACCGGCTTTCATGCTGACACACAGCTTTGGGAACTCATCCTCTTTTATTCCGGGAACTCTGCCACCCTGCAGGCTGCTTTTCCGGATCTTACCTTTACCTTCCTTCTTTCCAACTATGCGATCGTGCGCCTTTCTGCCAAAGCGATCGATACACTGGCAGCCTCGCCGCAGATCATCTACATCGAACGTCCCAGACGCCTCTTTTACGAAGTCCTTGCTGCAAAACGCGCCTCATGTATTACGCCTTTGCAACAGACAGGCGCCTCCACGCAGAATCTGACCGGAAGCGGCACTCTCCTCTGTGTCATAGACTCCGGCATCGATTACACGCATCCGGACTTTCGTAATCCGGATGGCACGACTCGCATTGCCGCATTGTGGGACCAGACGATTGCACCGGATCCTTCCCGCGGCTTTTTCTCCCCTTCCGGTTATTCTCTCGGCACACTTTTTACCGAAGAACAAATAAATGAAGCGTTGTCTGCGCCGGATCCTGCTGTACGGATGCAGATTTGTCCGAGCATCGATACCAGCGGTCACGGAACGCATGTGACCGGGATTGCGGCCGGAAACGGAAGATCCTCGAACGGAATCAATCGCGGCGTCGCCTATGAAGCTGCACTGCTGATCGTAAAGCTCGGTTCTCCCGATCCACTCGGTTTTCCAAGCACAACACAACTGATGCAGGCGGTGGATTTTGCGGTGCGCTACGCCACAGCACGCAATCTTCCTCTCTCTGTCAATCTCAGTTTCGGCAACACCTATGGCTCCCACAGCGGAACGTCACTGCTTGAAACCTATTTGGATTCCGTGGCAGAGCTTACCCGTATCTGCATCGTCGCCGGAAGTGGAAACGAAGGTAACAGTGCGGGACATACCGGAGGTTTCTTACAATCCGGCGAAAGGCGCACGATCGAATTTGCGATTGCAGAATATGAGCAGACACTCTCCATCCAGCTTTGGAAAAACTACTGGGACGAGATGCGCCTCGAGATTGTCTCGCCCGGCCGCCCCTACACGATATCTGTGCCCTCTGCGCCGGGAAGCCGGCGATACACGGTGGAAGATACCGAGCTGCTCATTTACACCGGACAGCCGTCTCCTTATCATTTGTATCAGGAAATCTTTATCGATTTTCTCCCGAATCATGCCTACCTGACTTCCGGCATCTGGTCACTGACATTAGTCGCAGGTAATGTCACGAATGGCATCTATGATCTGTGGATGCCCGCCTCCGCTGCCCGCGGGCTTGACACGCGGTTTCTGACTCCGACACCGGAGATCACTCTGACGATTCCATCGACTTCCGCCCGTGTGATCACGGTCGGTGCTTATGACAGCCGAAGCAACACCTATGCGCCTTTTTCCGGGAGAGGATATACATGGAACACCAATCAGGTGAAGCCGGACCTTGTCGCACCCGGCGTAGATATCTTAAGTACCGCGGCAGGCGGCGGCTACGAAAGCCGCAGCGGCACGTCGATGGCAACGCCTTTTGTGTCCGGCAGCTGCTGCCTGATGATGGAATGGGGGATTGTCAAAGGAAATGACGCGTTCCTGTATGGTCAAAAAATGAAAGCCTATCTGATCCGTGGTTCCAGAAGACTCCCCTTCGTCACGGAATACCCCAATCCGCGCGTCGGCTGGGGAAGTTTATGCGTAAGCGGGAGTTTGCCGGATTGAACTGCGATTATGCATTGTCCTGTATCCGTCGCGTAAACAGTTCCATCGCAGGATAGCAAGTTTTCGCATCCGTAATGAGAATGTAAAGAAACGTATTCCTAGTTAAGTACTTCGGATTTGATGTTTTTTCATGTGAATTTGGAAAAAGCAAAGACAAATTTCATCAAGGCTTTTTGCAAAATATGTGTTATACTGAAACATAAATGATGAAATTTTTATTTTTGGAGAGTACAAATGAATAATTACAAACGCGGACTGGCAGCCGGAATCCCGATTTCTTTGGGCTATCTGTCAGTTTCTTTTACTTTTGGTATTATGGCAGTCTCATACGGACTTGCCTGGTGGCAGGCCGTCCTGATTTCCATGACAACCGTCACTTCTGCCGGACAGTTTGCCGGCATCGGAACGATGATGCATCCCGGACAATATATCCAGATGCTCATCTCACAGATTACGATCAATATCCGCTACTCGTTTATGTCCATCTCGATTGGGCAGAAAGCGGATTCTAAATTCAGCGGCATCTACCGCTGGCTGCTCGGTTTTATGATGACAGACGAGATTTTTGCTGTGGCAAGCCAAGAAGAATCCGTCACCCGAAGCTTCTTTGCCGGACTTTCCACCCTTCCTTACATCGGATGGGCGGTCGGAACACTCCTCGGAGCCATCCTTGGCAGCGTCCTGCCGGATCGCGTGATGAGTGCATTAAGCCTTGCGATCTACGGAATGTTTACCGCGATCGTTGTGCCGGAGATGAAACGATCCAAACCGGTCATCTTCGTCGTCATTCTTGCGATTGTATTAAGTTGCATTTTCTATTACATTCCGCTTCTGTCAAAGATTTCAAGCGGTATCACGATCACAGTTGTCGCTGTGGTATCCGCAGTGGTTGCAGCGCTCCTATTCCCTACACCGGACGAAGAAGCAGAGACATAGAACTTATTTTTACGAAGCGCGCAACATGAGATCACGCAAGCTTCCATAAGCTGATCATCAAATTCGGAGGTACATAAGATGTCCAACATGCAATTTTTTACATATTTACTGGTATTGGCCGGTTCCACTTACCTGATCCGTGTCATTCCATTTATCGCATTAAAAGAGAAGATCAACAATCGCTTTGTGCGTTCATTTCTTGCATATATTCCGTACGCAGTGCTGACCGCTATGACAATCCCTGCCATCTTCTACGCCACAAACTGGTGGCTGAGTGCCGCAGCAGGACTTGTCGTTGCCGTCTTCTTCGCGCTTCGCGGTAAAAGCCTTACCGTCGTAGCGATTGCATCGTGTATTGCGGTGTATGTCGTGGAGTTTTTCCATTAAATTGAAATGCAAATTCGGGTTTGTCGTGATCCGATAGGTTTTCTAAAACGGACGATACCGGATGATAAAATATGATTCGAAAATTAGCAGTAGATATTCGCAAACGGACGGATTTTGAACGATACCGA
>URQG01000253.1 GCA_900549895.1 uncultured Lachnobacterium sp. | reverse complement strand
GGCAGCGTCAGATGTGTATAAGAGACAGAGATTTGATAGTATAGAAAAGTACTTCGTGAGTACGCCAATATGGCTCAGTCGGTAGAGCGACGCACTCGTAATGCGTAGGTCAGGGGTTCGAATCCCCTTATTGGCTTAAGACCGCTTATTCTTTGGAATTGGCGGTCTTATTTTTTTGTTAAAATAGATTTATTTGGTTGTTCTTTGAGAGGAGAATTGCTATAATAGCATCAGTTATCAATTCAGACAAAGGGGTTAAAAGATGAATCAGGATATGATCAAGAAATTAAAAGAAAACAGAATGGTACTTCCAATCATATTGTTTGCAGTAATTGCACTTGTGATGATTGTGATCGGAATTGCAGCTTTAAAAGTGTCGGCAGTAGCAATGTGTGTTCTTATTATAATAGAAGCCGGACTTGCAGTGATGTTTCATCACGCAGAACTTTGGTTACACGGAGTGCTTGTTCTTGCGGAAGTGATCGCTGGAATCATGACAGGCAAGGTATTATTGATCGTTTTATGTGCGGTCATTTATGTGGCGGCTACTGTTTTTCTACAGATGCTTGATAAGGGAGAGACGGCAGATGGACGATAGTTATAACAGTTATAGCAGAAAGCAGCTGGATGATCTTTTTTTAAAGATGATTGCCTATTATGGCGGAGATCCAAAGCGAATCCAGCATTTTATTAAAGTGCACAGCTTTTCACGTATTATTGCGGTTGGAGAGCAGATGGATGAGAGTTCGCTTTTTATTCTGGAGGCAGCCGCGTATACACATGACATCGGAATTAAACCTGCTGAGGAGAAATATGGCCAGTGTAACGGAAAGCTTCAGGAACAGGAGGGACCGATTGTTGCGCAGAAGATGCTCTCGGAACTGGGGTTTGAGAATTATCTGATCGACCGTATCTGCTATCTGATCGGTCACCATCATACCTATACAAATGTGGATGGACTTGATTATCAGGTGTTGATCGAAGCTGACTTCCTGGTAAATTTATATGAGGATGGTGCAGGCCGCAGTGCAATATCCAAGGCTTATGAGAAGATTTTTAAAACAGAGACGGGAAGAAAGATTTTTCGTCAAATGTTTTGGAATGGTGAAGAGCAGTAGCCATTGAGGAAATTATAATGAATGCAATTAATTATCAGAAAGTAATGGAGGAACTGATACGGGACAATTGCAGCGAAACCGTTGTTCCGCGTTTGCTTTTACACAGTTGTTGCGCCCCGTGCAGTTCGTATTGCATTTCGTGTCTGGCAGAATATTTTCACGTCACAGTTTTTTATTACAATCCCAATATCTATCCGCCGGAGGAGTACCGTATGCGTGCAGCGGAACAAAAACGCTTTGTAGAACAGTATCCCACAAAATATCCGGTAAGTTATATAGAAGCGCCCTATGAATCGGATCGTTTTTATGAGATGGCCCGGGGAATGGAAGATATTCCTGAGGGAGGAGAGCGATGTTTTGCCTGTTATGAAATGCGACTGAAAAAAAGCGCGGAATATGCTTCGCTACATGGATTTGACTTTTTTACGACAACATTATCCATCAGTCCACTTAAAAATGCGCAGAAGTTAAATGAAATCGGAGCAAAATTGGCTGAGCAATTTCATGTGCAGTATCTTTATTCTGATTTTAAGAAAAAAGATGGATATAAAAAATCCACGGAGATTTCAAAAGAGTACCAGATGTATCGCCAGTATTACTGCGGATGTGTTTTTTCCAAAAGAGACAGGGACAGACAGATTGCGGCAGAAGATCATGATAGAAATCATGCAACATATACGGAAGAAACAAAGGAAAGAGAGGAATAATTATGGCTCAGTTATGGGGTGGAAGATTCACCAAGGAGACAGATCAGCTTGTTTATAATTTTAATGCGTCAATTTCATTTGACCAGAAATTTTTCAAACAGGATATCGAAGGTTCTATTGCACATGTTACGATGTTGGGAAAGCAGGGAATTCTGACAGAGGAGGAAAGTAATGCTATCGTTAAGTGCCTGCGTGAAATCGAGGCCGATGTAGAGAGCGGTAAGCTTAAAATCACGTCAGAATATGAAGATATTCACAGTTTTGTGGAGGCAAATCTGATAGATCGACTTGGCGATACCGGGAAAAAACTTCACACCGGACGAAGTCGAAATGATCAGGTTGCACTTGATATGCGGCTTTATACAAGACAACAGGTTCTTGAAACAGATCAGTTGTTAAAGGATCTGCTTCAGGTTCTTCTTCGTATTATGAAAGAAAATACAAAGACGATCATGCCTGGATTTACACATTTACAGAAAGCGCAGCCGATCACACTGGCACACCATATGGGAGCCTATTTTGAGATGTTCAAACGTGACAGAAGCCGCATGCATGATATTTATGAGCGTATGAATTACTGTCCGCTTGGTTCCGGAGCGCTGGCGGGAACTACATATCCGTTGGACCGTGACTATTCTGCTCAGTTACTGGGATTCTACGGACCGACACTCAATAGCATGGATGGGGTGTCAGATCGCGACTATCTGATCGAGTATTTGTCTGCTATGGCGACAATCATGATGCACTTGAGTCGTTTCTCGGAGGAAATCATCATTTGGAATTCGAATGAGTACAAATTTGTTGAAATCGATGATGCCTACAGTACGGGAAGCAGCATTATGCCACAGAAGAAAAATCCGGATATTGCGGAACTGGTACGTGGTAAAACAGGACGTGTGTATGGGGCTTTGATGTCGCTTCTTACCACAATGAAGGGAATTCCTCTTGCATATAACAAAGATATGCAGGAAGATAAAGAGCTTTCTTTTGATGCAATGGATACAACAAAGGGGTGTATTGCATTATTTACCGGAATGCTGGATACGATCAAATTTAATAATGATGTAATGCGACAGAGTGCAAATCACGGATTCACCAATGCAACGGATGCGGCCGATTATCTTGTGAA
This sequence comes from uncultured Lachnobacterium sp., assembly GCA_900549895.1. Lineage (GTDB taxonomy): Bacteria > Bacillota > Clostridia > Lachnospirales > Lachnospiraceae > Roseburia. Next base: position 332 of record URQG01000253.1, on the reverse strand, counting down.
TCATGGTGTTCCGTTTCGAGATGCACATGGAATTATCGGACGAATTGTATTGTATTGTATTGACAAGAAGATGCCGATCGATGATATGTCTCTCGAAGAACTGAAATCATTTTCGCCGGAATTTGAAGAGGATGTCTATGATGCAATCTCTATGGAGACCTGTGTCAACAAGAGACTGACGGTGGGCGCTCCGGGAGAGGAAGCAATGAAGAAAGTAATTGCGGTCGAAGAGGAGTATCTTTCACATGACTGGCAGGAGAACATCCATGTATCGCCGGATATTCAGTAGAGATTGTGCACTATATCTGTCTCTTATACACATCTGACGCTGC
>URQG01000252.1 GCA_900549895.1 uncultured Lachnobacterium sp. | reverse complement strand
GATGTGTATAAGAGACAGATACAAATTCGAAAATTCAATTTTTACACACTTTAATCTTCGTATCCGTTCGGATTATTCTTCTGCCATCTCCAGGAATCCGCACACATTTCCTTAATTCCATACTGCGCTTTCCAGCCAAGTTCCTTTGCCGCCTTAGACGGATCACAATAACATGTTGCAATATCGCCAGGACGACGAGGCTTGATACTGTATGGAATTTTAATTCCGTTTGCTTCCTCAAAGTTCTTAACAATATCAAGAACACTGTATCCGTGTCCGGTTCCAAGATTATAAATACACAGACCTGCTTTCTCCTCGATCTTCTTGAGTGCCTTTACATGTCCTGCGGCAAGGTCAACAACGTGGATATAATCACGCACACCGGTTCCGTCCGGAGTATCGTAATCATTTCCGAATACACCAAGTTCTTTTAATTTGCCGACAGCTACCTGTGTGATATAAGGCATCAGATTGTTCGGAATACCATTCGGGTTCTCTCCCATTGTTCCGCTTGGATGAGCTCCGATCGGATTGAAATAGCGAAGAAGAATGACATTCCACTCATTGTCTGCCTTGTACAGATCAGAAAGAATCTGCTCGAGCATGGACTTTGTCCATCCGTAGGGATTGGTACACTGACCCTTTGGGCAGTTCTCTGTAATCGGGATCTCAGCAGGATCTCCATATACGGTTGCAGATGAAGAAAAGATAATGTTCTTGCATCCGTTCTGGCGCATCACATCAACAAGAGTCAAGGTTCCTGCGATATTGTTGTTATAATATTCCCAAGGCTTTGCAACCGACTCTCCGACCGCCTTTAAACCTGCGAAATGAATGCAGGAATCAATTTTATTTTCAGCAAAAATCTTATTTAAGATTTCACGATCAAGAATATCTCCTTTATAGAATTTTGCTTTCTTGCCTGTCAAAGCCTCAACTCTCTCCAAAGACTTCTCCGAGGAATTTGACAGATTATCAAGTACAACCACTTCATATCCGGCATTCTGTAATTCTACACAGGTATGACTTCCAATATATCCGGCACCGCCCGTAACTAAAATTGCCATAATCACTCTCTCCTTTTTCTGTATAAAATCATGTTCATTTGATATACACATTGTAGCTTAACTAGATACGCTTGTACAGAATCAAATGTTCAAAAAACATATAATTTTGTTGCATGGTTGCTTTTTTTCGAGTATGATGCAACTATACGGGTATACTATATCTACTGTAGTACAAACGGATCGGAGGGTTGATATGAGCGAAAACTATAAAAATTCTTATAAAGCCACAGATAAAGAACTGGTATCTTTAAGTGTATACAATGTTGGATGCCAGCGTTGCGATCCGGGCTACCAGTGGGGTCCCGGTATCCGGGATCATTATCTGATTCATTATGTAATCTCCGGCAAAGGCACTTATCGCGTCAAAGGAACAACACACCATTTGCAAGCCGGCGATGTCTTCCTAATCTATCCGAACACCGAAGTCGTCTACCAGGCAGACGAAAGTGATCCTTGGGAGTATGCATGGGTTGGTTTCAATGGAAGCGATGCAGCCACAATTCTGACCGCGACCGACTTTTCTGCAATCCACCCCTATATCCATAATGTTCCACACGGCGATCTGATCAAAGAAAACCTGCTTCGCATCTACGAAACTCGTGGTAACGAATTTGAACATTTAGTTGAGATGACCGGTCAGCTCTACCTGACGCTCTCCCTTCTTGTACGTGATGCCAAGAAAAAAGAAACTTCCAACACCGCCCAGACTTATGTCCAGAAAAGCATCGAATACATCAGCGCCAATTATTCCTATCCGATCACGATCGAAGATATTGCAGCTTATGTCGGGCTGAGCCGAAGCCACCTGTTCCGCTCCTTTGAACTTATTTTACACCTGTCACCGAAAGAATACCTGACGGACTTTCGCATGAAGCAGGCCTGCTATCTTCTGCAGCACTCCTCGCTTTCCATTACCGCGATCGCCAATTCCGTCGGCTTTGACAACGGATTTTATTTTTCACGTTCTTTTCATAAGAAGAAAAACATGTCTCCAAAAGAATACAGACAGAATCTAAAAAAGACCTCGGAGTAATCTCCGAGGTCTTATATCTTGTCTGAAATTAAACTATAAAAAGCAAACTATGCTAACTTAGACTTAGCAAGCTCAACAAGCTTTGCAAATCCTTCTGCATCATTTACAGCCATCTCTGACAATACTTTTCTGTTAAGGTCAACATTAGCAAGCTTTAAACCATACATAAATTTGCTGTATGATAAACCATTGATTCTTGCAGCAGCATTGATTCTTGCAATCCATAACTGTCTGAACTGTCTCTTCTTCTGCTTTCTACCCTTGTAGCTCTCTGTAAGAGCTCTCATTACAGACTGCTTAGCAACTCTGTACTGCTTAGATCTAGCTCCTCTATAACCCTTAGCGAGCTTTAATACTCTATTATGCTTCTTCTTAGCGTTCATTCCGCCTTTAATTCTTGCCATTTTATATTCCTCCTTCTATACCGTTTATCTGATTAGAGATAAGGCATAATCTTCTTCATTGTCTTAACATTAGTTGCATCAGTCATTGCTGCGTGTCTTAAATTTCTCTTTCTCTTTGTTGTCTTCTTTGTAAGAATGTGGCTCTTATAAGCTTTCATTCTCTTTAACTTACCTGTACCAGTTACTTTAAAACGCTTTGCAGCGGCTCTTTTTGTTTTTACCTTTGGCATAATAAACCTCCTGAATTTTTAACATGTAGTATTTATATTTTAACGTTTTTCAGTTAAAAACATCATCATGCTCCTGCCTTCCATCTTAGGAGCCTTTTCAACAACGGCTATATCACTCAGCTTCTCAGCGAAATCTGTAAGAATGTGTTTGCTGCTCTCTACATGAGCCATCTCACGTCCTCTGAATCTGAGTGTGATCTTTACCTTATTTCCTTTTGCAAGAAATTTCTTTGCAGCATTCATCTTGGTATTCAAGTCGTTAGCCTCAATGTTAGGTGAGAGACGAATCTCTTTCAATTCAACGGTCTTCTGCTTTTTCTTTGCATCCTTTTCCTTACGGGCCTGCTCATAACGATACTTACCATAATCAATCACCTTACATACAGGTGGCTTTGCATTTGGTGCTATCTTTACTAAATCAAGTCCTGCCTCGTCTGCAATCTTTTGAGCTTCTCTTGAAGAAACAATTCCTAACTGCTCTCCATCCGCTCCAATCAGTCGAACTTCTCTGTCTCTGATTTGTTCATTAATCATTAATTCGCTAATGGTCTTGTACCT
>URQG01000251.1 GCA_900549895.1 uncultured Lachnobacterium sp. | reverse complement strand
ATCTACACGCGTAAGATCGTCGGCAGCGTCAGATGTGTATAAGAGACAGGTAACGCATTGATCGTTGCTTCGGTAATATAAAAGTTTGCTTGATGTTCACTTCTATTCTGTAAACGGATTGTCTGTGTTCTTGTATCTCCCTGCGCCATGCCTGCAAACTGAGTCAATGCCAAATGTTTGACCTTTGTTGTTTCATCGCAGTCTTTATAATATTCAAACTGTTCCTGTTCCGTCAAACAAACTACCGGTATCTGTGCCGCATATCCCACAGAAGATGCTCCCATACATAGCCCAAGTATCAGGCCAAGAACCAATAGTAGTTTCTTCATATGTTATTCTACTCCTTGTGTCCGGTCCTGCACCAACCGACACGACTAACTGTCTTTCTTACCGGAATATTGTAGTACAAAAAAGTCACACCGCAGTCACATGCAAAGAAAAAGAGTAGTCTCACGACTACTCTCTTACATAAATATCGGATAGATTATTCATAATTGCTCCGGCAACGTCCGGTTTGTTCATCGAATAAATATGAATGTGATTTACCCCATTGGCGATCAGGTCAATGATCTGTTCCGTTGCATAAGCAATACCAGCCTGCTTCATTGCATCCGGATTATCTCCGAAACGGTCCACAATACTTAAAAACTTGGCAGGAACAAGATTTCCGGTAAGTGATATCGTTCTCTTTACCTGCGCCGCATTCGTTACCGGCATAATACCAGGGACAACCGGTACATGGATGCCTTTTTGCAAAGCCTTATACATAAATCGATAATATATATTATTATCAAAAAACATCTGCGTTGTCAGATATTCGCATCCGGCATCCACCTTTTCCTTCAAATGCGTAAGATCCTCATCCATGGTTGCAGCTTCCGGATGACCTTCCGGATAACATGCACCGCCAATACAAAAATCGCCGGAATCCTTGATTTCCCGAATGAGTTCAATCGCATGATGATACTGATCAGGAAGTGGAAAATCCGCATTCTCAGGAATATCACCGCGAAGAGCAAGAATATTTTCAATCTTACGTTCTTTTAACTGTGCGATCACGGACTGTACCTTTTCCTTGGTGGAAGAAGCACAGGTCAAATGGGCAATTGCAGGAATATGATAGGAATTGATCGTATCTGCGATCTCAACCGTATAATCACTCGTTCCACCTGTTGCTCCATATGTGCAGCTGATATAGGACGGTTTCAGTTCCGCCATCTTTCCAACGATTGCCTTATAATTATCAAGCTGCGATCCCTTCTTCGGTGGGAAAAGTTCACAGGAAATCGTCACTTTGTCTTCTTTTAATAATTCTGATACTTTCATAATTGTCCTCTGTCTTTCGTTTATTAGAACTTTCGTAACTCATCAGTGCCATCATCCACTGTATTTTCAATCTTTCTGATTTCCACAAAATACGAGTAACTGTCGTTCACCTTGACCTCACAGCGATCACCGACTTTATGCCCAAAGATTGCTGCTCCAAGCGGAGATTCACGGCTGATCAGATTCTTCAGGGAATTGCTGCGAACCGTTGTCACGATCTTGTAAGTTTCCACCATGTCGTCATCCTCAAAATACAGATCAACCGTATTGTTCATTCCGACTTCATCCTCCGGCGAATCCTCCGATACAACAACGGCGGTCTTGATCATCTTCTCAAGATAACGAATACGGCTTTCATTTTCATTCTTAAATTTCTTAGCTGCTTTGTATTCAAAATTCTCGCTCAGATCACCTTGTGCACGAGCCTCTTTGACATCCTCTAAAGCTTCTTTTCGAACAACCAGTTTCCGATGCTCGATTTCTGCTTCCATCTTTTCAATATCTTTCTTTGTTAATTCATCATGCATGATATCACCTCTACATATAACCATTATTTTATCATCGAATTTTGAAACATGCAAGTTTCAAATCATAGCGCATAACTATGTTATAGCGCAAGCGTCTGATCAAATACCTGTAACGGACCGCACTCTGTCTGTGTACACACGGTCACATAATGCGCTTCATCCGGCTGTATCTGCTGATAAAAAGCCCCATCCATCGTATCAATATGTTCCAGTCCGATCGATAAACCGCTTCCGATCATCTTGGCATAACTCTCCTTACGTGTCCAGATTTTAAGCAGTTCCGATGCTACAGCTCCGCTTTCCAGCCAATGTTTGCGTTCCTTATCCGTCAGGATCCGTTTTGCAATACGCTGCACCCGGTCCGGCTGTCCGTCCAGTCTCACAAGAGACTCAACATCCACGCCGACCGCCTCATCACAGATTGCACACACCGCATAATTTCCTGCATGGCTGAGGTTGAAATGCATCTTATAATGCAAAACATGTGGTTTTCCGTTCTCTCCATAGGAAAAAGCCACATTTTTATAAGGAATGTGCTCCGCTTCCAGTGCGACGTCCAGCAATCTGCTTGCCGCGAGTCCTCTCAGGCAATCATCCTTCTGCTTTAATTTTTCCAGTTTTTCTCTTCGCTCTGCGCGCACCAGCGTCATGTTCTGCGCTCTTTTCCTATCATCACGCAAAGGCACTATATTGGCATAATAAACTTTAAGCATGAATCACGCCCACAATTCCCGCAAGCAGTACGATCACGCCAAGAACAATGCGATACCATCCAAACACTTTAAAGTCATGCTTTTTGATATATCCCATCAAAAACCGGATGACGATCAGCGATACCACAAAAGCGACCACCATTCCGACTATCAGGATTACGGATTCCCCCATCGTGAAGTCAAATCCGAATTTTACCAGTTTCAAAAGGCTTGCCCCAAACATAACCGGAATTGCAAGGAAAAAGGTATACTCTGCCGCAACCGTTCTGGACACACCGATCAAAAGAGCTCCGACAATGGTGGCTCCGGAACGGGAGGTTCCCGGAAAGATGGCTGCGATCAGCTGAAACAGGCCGATCAGTACGGCTGTATCATATCCGATATCTGCAATGGTACTGATTTTTGCCGATTTTCCTTTATGATAATTTTCAATCACAATAAAAGCAATACCAAACAGAATCAGCATAATCGCTACGGTCGTATAATTGTAGAACCATTTTTCGAACAACTCATCAAAAAGGATGCCAACGATTGCAGCCGGCACACAGGATACCAATATATGAAACCACAATTGAAAAATATCCGTCTTGATCCAGGCTCCAGCCGGGTTTATGATACATGCGAGAATGCCTGTCTTACCGTTTTCCTTTTTCTTCAATGCCAAAGGAGCCGCATTATTCTTTCTTCCAAACGGCCAGATCTGGCTCCAGAACAGGATGACCACCTGTCTCTTATACACATCTGACGCTGCCGACG
>URQG01000250.1 GCA_900549895.1 uncultured Lachnobacterium sp. | reverse complement strand
GACGCAGTCTGTGTCTCGTCGAACAGCCGCCTTCGGAATTGTCCAAACTTTGGCGAACAGAAATCATCGAAAAAAGACAAAAAGAAAATACGCCAAATTCGTGATTCCGAATAACTAGTATAAAAAGAATTGGTTGGACGCCACACGAAACGAAAGAAGCTTTGCAATGCACACCCAACAGATTTACGGACGGATCTGTCCGTTACCGTAAATAATGTATTTGTAACTGGTAAGCGCCTCAAGCCCCATCGGACCGCGCGCATGCAGCTTCTGTGTACTGATTCCGATCTCCGCACCAAATCCGAATTCGTTTCCGTCCGAGAAACGCGTCGATGCATTCACATAAACACACGCAGAATCAATCTCATTTAAGAACTGCTGTGCATGATCATAATTCTCGGTGACGATCGTCTCGGAATGTGACGTGTTGTAGCGATTGATGTGATCAATTGCCTCATCGATCGTGTCAACAACTTTGACGGACATAATATAGTCCAGATATTCGGTTCCCCAGTCTTCCTCTGTCGCAGGAATGACAAGTGGCTGATCACCCAGACATGCAACGGCCGTATCATCACCGCGCATCTGTACATCGTACTCTTTGAGTGCCGCATACAGCTTCGGAAGGAACTCCTTCGCGATCGCACGATTGACAACAATCGATTCGCATGCATTGCAGACACCGATACGCTGTGTTTTTGCATTCTTTATAATATTGATTGCCATATCAAAGTCTGCAGAATCATCCACATAAACATGACAGTTTCCGGTTCCGGTCTCGATAACCGGAATGGTTGCCTCATTGACAACCGTCTGGATCAGTCCTCTTCCTCCTCTAGGAATGAGCAGATCCACATACTGTTTCATCTTCATGAACTTACCGGTTGTCTCATGATCGGTCGCCTCGATCAGACTGAGCACTCCATCCGGGATATGCATTTCCCGAAGCGCTTCCTGCATCGCCGATACGATGGCGATATTGGAATGGATGGCATCGCTTCCACCCTTAAGGATGGCACAGTTTCCGGACTTAAAACACAGACCGAACGCATCGGATGTCACATTCGGGCGCGCCTCAAAAATAATACCGATTACACCGATCGGAACGCGCTTCTTTCCGATCATAAGTCCGTTCGGACGCTTCTTCATGGAAAGTACTTCACCGATCGGATCTTCAAGCTCCGCGATCTGGCGCAGACCATCCGCCATACCGACAAGTCGATCATGATTTAATGTCAGACGATCAATAAGACCGGCCGGCATATTGCGTTCCTGTCCGTTTTTAACATCGCTTGCATTCGCTGCGAGTATATCCGTCTCATGTGCAAGAATCGCATCAGCCGCTTTACGCAACGTCTCATTTTTCACATTTGTGTCGAGCATACCGGCCTTAATCCGGACATCATGCGCTCTCTTACATAATTCTTCCAAATTCATATTCTGATCCTCCTGTCAGATGACATCCTCCGATTCATTCATGTGAAATCGTAAACACCATCTTATATTAATCACGCACTTTATATTCATTAAGTTCCGTCACAATTTGGCACATTGCAATATCCTGTGGTTCCGCCGGTAATACATCCAACAACTGACATTCAAAGCAGATGCCAACCGACAGTAACTCGGAATATATCCCAATATACCGGTCATAATAGCCCTTGCCATATCCGATCCGTTCTCCTCTCCTAGAGAAAGCGACGCCGGGCACAAGTATCGGAACCTGAACTTGCGTCGATTGAAACGTTTCTAATACATAAGTATCGACATCCGGTTCCATTACGTGAAATGCACCGGATGTCAGCTGACTTGCATCCGATACACAAAAGAAATCCATCTTTTCACCAAATACCTTTGGAAAATATAGCTTTTTCTCATCCGCCCATGCCTTTTTACAAAATAAATCCAGATCTGCTTCACTTTGTATCGCGGAATAGACCAGAATCGCATCCGCCTTTGCATACCATGACTGTTCGCACAATCGGTCACAGATCTGCATGCTGTACGTTTGGCGCTCTGCCTCACTTAATGCGTTTCTTTCTGCTTTCATCCTCTTACGAAGTTGGGCTTTGCTTTCCATATTTTTCTCCCAGGTTCTCAACGGATCCATCTTCATTTACCATATCGATGTTGTTGAGCTGGCTGCGAAGGTTGCTTTTTACCGAAGCAACAAATTCCTTCCGAAGCAGATCCTGCTCCTTCTTTTCTTCCTCCGTCAGTCCTTCTGCCTTTGATTTGCGATATAACGCATTGATTCGATCAATTTTTTCCTGTGTCATTATCCTATCGTCTCCATAATATATGTTGCAAGATTAAAGTTTGCATTCTTATTCGAGTGAAAAAGCGTTCCGGTGTAATCATCCGCAAAGATATCCGAAATCACCTTCACATCCGCTCCGTTTGCAATGATCATATCGGTCCCGGAAAGTGTTGCGATCTTCGCTGCGGTAAGCTTCGTTGTCATACCACCCGTACCAACATTGCTGCCGGTCGTACCTTTGGCCATACCAAGGATATCCTGGTCCAGATTTTCCACTTCTTTTACGAGCTGCGCATCCGGATTCGTGTGTGGATCATCCGTATAAAGGCCATCAATATCCGATAACAGAATCAGAAGATCAGCCCCCACCATCGAAGAAACCAACGCAGAAAGCGTATCATTGTCACCGAACTGCATCTCATATGTACTCGTGGTATCATTCTCATTTACGATCGGAATCACGCCTAGCGCAAACAATTCATCAAATGTGTTCTTCGCATTCTCGCGCGATACCGGATTGATCATTGTGTTTTTCGTCAGAAGCACCTGTCCTGCCGTCTCGTTGTATTCGGCAAAAAGCTTCTGATACACCATCATCAGCTTCGCCTGTCCAACCGCCGCGCAGGCCTGCTTCATCGAAATTTCGGTCGGTCGATCGTGAATGCCCATCGCAGCACGTCCCACTGCGATTGCACCGGAACTGACCAGACATACATCCATGCCACGGTTTCTGAGATCGCTGAGCTGGCGCACTAGCTGCTCCATCTTGCCCAGATCAAGTTTGCCGGTCTCCTCATGTGTCAATGAGGAGGAACCGATTTTTACCACAATTCGTTTGTATCCTGTTTCGCTTTTCATTCTAAACTATTCCTCGATTCTTATTGCCTCGTTATACTCTATCATATCTTTCTATAAAATACAAAGCCATTTAACATCAACTGTTTAACGTAAAAGTTTCAATTTTCCTGACAGACAGACAAACTCCACATCCGTCACATCCCCACAGTACTCTCCATCCGCATGCAGTACAAGCTGTCTCTTATACACATCTCCGAGCCCACGAGACGCGTAGTAATCTC
>URQG01000249.1 GCA_900549895.1 uncultured Lachnobacterium sp. | reverse complement strand
CTGCATGCATGTGTGCTGGTCGAGGGGCAGGAACTTGAGATCCCGGAAAGCCGGCCGGATTATTTTGTGGAATTGTGGAAGCAGTATTATGCGACGATGGAGATCAAGCCTCGGCACAATGAGCGATGTCAGAATACACTGATGCCGAAGTGGTACAGAAAGCATATGACTGAGCATCAGGTATAAACTGTTTACTTCTTCAAGAGTCCTATGATAAGATAAGGATAGTTGATGAATGGATATATGGCATCGGCTGATCCTTATATGCCTTTGTATGGAGAGGATGCGGTAAGGCTGATGTTTCACACAGGGGGAATTTCATGCTCGCATTAGAACTCACGGATATCAAGGATTTTATGAATAAGCTGCTGCGAAGTGAGATATTTGATCATTTTCTGTTGCAGGAAGGTGTCATTACATCTGCGGCTTCTTATGTAATCGACGGACACATTAATAAGGGATTTTATTCGACAGAAGAATTGGAAGAACTCGGTATTGCGGATTGCAGCTGCCTGCCGTACGCGATGCTGAGGACACAGTGTTTTGATCTGATCAAGGGGAAAAAAACACCATCGGCATTCAAGTTTGTACTGATGTTGTCCCCGAAGAATCTGGAACGGACACTTTCCAGTATACACAGTAACTTTACGGGGAATGATATTACGGGCGTGTTTTTGAACATTCGTTATCAGAATCAGTTGTTGTCTTTGACGACCGGTATCTCATACAATATTTTCTCGGTCGATAAAACGCTTGATAATGAATGGGACAGGCTGGTCCGACAGTTTTTAAAGCAGCATGAGATTGCCTTTGAAGAACTTTAATTTGTGTCTTTGAAGAACTTTAATTTGTCGCTTTACTTTTCTAAACTGTTATGCTATTCTAAGCATAGTTGCAGGGCAACACAAATATATTGGAGGTACTTTCGATGAACAAAGGTACAGTAAAATGGTTCAACAACCAGAAGGGTTACGGATTCATCACCGCTGAAGACGGACATGATGTATTCGTACATTACTCAGGACTTAACATGGAGGGATTCAAGTCTCTCGAAGAAGGCGCTGCAGTAGAGTTCGATATTACTGATGGTGCTAAGGGTCCACAGGCAGTCAACGTAGTCGTTGTGAAATAATTGCCACACAATCTAGTTTCTATGTACCTTTTTCTTTTGTTTTAGATTAAGATATTGGATTCAACGATTCAGAAAAGACAACCGATGATTCGGTTGTCTTTTTTGGTTCAGATTTATGAATTTAATGTCAGGATCATGTTATCTGACACATATATAGAAAAGCTCATTACATTTAAGAAAATACTTTGCAGATACTGTCATAGTGAAGGAAAATTCCCTGATCTGCCAATTCTTTGATTTCCTCCGCCGTAGCAAACTTAAAACCATCTGTCTCAATTTCCTGAAGGTGGATGTCTTTCTCGTCAATGTCCATGACATAACGATAGATATCTACAAAGTAGTTATCACCTTCGCCCGGATTTTCGCGCTTATAGGAAAACATGTATCCGCCACTGGTGGCATTGCGGACATCGAGTCCCGTTTCTTCAAGGACTTCGCGTCTTACCGCATCTTCGGATTCCTCGCCTGCCTGTGCAGCACCGCCGGATACTTCCCACCATCCCGGAGCCCAGGCTTTGGTCGTGACACGCTTGGTGATCAGAAAACGTCCGTCCGGTCGCATGATGACACCGAGTACCGTCAGATGGTATTCATCATCTGCAAGATTAAAGCGATTACGCTCCATTGTGCGTCCTGTGCGCACTTTGTTTTTATCGTAAATATCCCATAATTCCATTGCTTATGTAAACTCCTCTGTTATCGTTATATGTTTGATACTATTTATTCAATCGCTATGTCATTCATATGACAGATATTTATTACACCAATTTATAATATACAATTTGATCCAGAAAAGCAAATCATTTATGAATGGTGGAGTTGGATATCGAACAAAACTGTGGTAAGATGTGCGTAGGTAAATCGTAGATTTTCTGAGTATGTACGGTTTAGGCAACAAAGAAAAGAGAGGAAACAAAATGAAAGAACAATTTTTAATAGATGTGCTGAATGCGGGCGTATCCCCATTTCACTGTGTGGCACATTCCCTTGAAGTATTAAAGGCGGAAAGGTTTGAGGAGATCCGTTATAATGAGCCGTGGTCACTTGTGCCGGGCGGAAAGTATGTGATGAATCACCATGGAACAACACTCTATGCATTTACCGTGGGAGAAAAGTTTCGTGCAAAAGATATGCTTCGCATGGCAGCAGCACATACCGATTATCCGTGTATGAGAATTAAGCCACATGCAGATTTTGTAACGAACCGTTATGCACAGATTAATATGGAAGTATATGGCGGACCAATTCTTAATACATGGTTTGACCGTCCGCTCGGTGTGGCGGGACGTGTGGTTGTCCGAAGTGAGGATGTGTTTGCACCGCGAACCATTTTGTATCGTTCGGATAAGCCGATTCTTACAATCCCGAATCTTGCCATCCATATGAATCGCGATGTGAATAAGGGGGTGGAGATCCATAACCAGACCGATCTGATGCCAATCGTGGATATGTTGCCCAAGGAGCAGCAAAGCAGTGAATATTTCATAGAATTTCTGGCAAGTGAGCTTCAGGTAGCTAAGGAAGATATCCTGGACTTTGAACTTGGAACTTATTGCATTGAGGAGCCAATGTATGTCGGAATTGAGGAGACGATGCTTTCTGCACCGAGACTTGACAATCAGACATCGGTTGCGGCTCTTCTCGAGGCAATCATAAAGGCTGACCGTGAAAAAGGCATTAACCTGATCGCGCTTTTTGATCATGAGGAAATCGGCAATACGAGTAAGCAGGGCGCGGCTTCCATCCTACTTCATGATATGACAAGAAGAATTGCAAAAGGCCTTGGACTGAATGAGGAACAGACCGAATGTATGCTTTACGATGCGATGCTCCTTTCGGTCGATGTAGCACATGCGATGCATCCGAACCACAAGGGCAAGATGGACATTACGAATCAGCCGATTATGGGTGATGGTTTCTGCATCAAGGAAGCCTGCTCCCAGTCGTATGCTACGGATGCAGAGGCGGTATCCATCCTCAGACAGATTTGCGATGCCAATAAAATCCCTTATCAGATTTTTGTGAATCGCTCGGATGTGCGAGGAGGCGGTACGTTAGGTTCCGTTGCATCGACACTTCTTCCGGCAAAGACGGTTGATATCGGAATTCCGCTGCTTGCGATGCATTCCGCAAGAGAACTGATGGGAGAAGCGGATATGCGTTCCCTTGCCGATGCTGTGAGATATTTTATGCTGTCTCTTATACACATCTGACGCTGCCGACGATCT
>URQG01000248.1 GCA_900549895.1 uncultured Lachnobacterium sp. | reverse complement strand
CCCGCCACCGGGTCAGCCCAGCCGGAGCACGCCGCCACAGGAGTTTCGCAATCGCTTATTAGTTATGCGGTTAACTTCTAAATAAAAATTAACACAGGCATACTGTCTGTGTCAATGGTTAATCGCATAACCGTGATCATGCACAAAACATCTCTTTCATTTTGTGCATGATTGCATTCATGCTCTTATGTTCTATCTTTTATTTCTTAATGTAAAATTCGTCTCACCGACTCCCGCTCAACCAGTTTAACCGGAAGAACATGTGGCTCCTGTGCCACCTGCTCTGCATTTTTATCGCGCAGAGCGAGCAGCGCTTCCACCGCCATCTGTGCCTTTTTCCCGATATTCTGATTCATTGTCGTCAGCTTCGGACGTGCCAGCCGCGCATAAATGAGATCATCAAATCCGGCGATCGAGATGTCCTCCGGTATTCGCATACCGCGGCTTTGCAGAAATGCACTGACTTCGAGTGCATACAGATCCGATGCAACAAAAAGTGCCGTATATTCTTTCAACTTCGGCAGCCATTGGTTCAGCTCCAGTTCACGTGCCGGCTCAGACGCAGAAAAGACAAAGTGATCAGACTCTCCGATGACAAGTCCCGCTTCTTCCATCGCACGCTGCAATCCCATCCACCGGTAATGATCCACATCCAGATCATTATCCGCAAGCATCGCGATCTTCGTGTGCCCCTGCTCAACCAGATACTTTCCCATCTTGTAGCCACCGCCGAAATCATCCGTTGCAATATTCACAAAATTTGCTTTGCGGTTCAGGTAAGAATCGATGGAAACCACGCCCCCTCGGTATTTTTCACACAGGCTTCTCAATTGCGGCTCCACCAGATTACAAACGATCAATCCCTCAAGATTCCACGCGATCGCCTGCTTCAAAATTTCTTCTTCACTTTGCTGCGCGATCAGATACATATAGCAGTCATGCGCACGGATTTCTGCCTCCAGATTTCCGACAAGTGCGCTGAAATACGGATCTTCCATCGTAATCTTCGTACCTGATTTGTCCGGGATCACCACCCCGATCATATTGGAATTTGTCTGTGCCAGCATCATCGCCGAACGATTACGCACATATCCCATCTCGTCGAGCGCCTTTTGGATCCGCTCACGCACCTCTCCCGAAACGCGCTGATCCTTACCATTGATCACATTCGATACCGTCGCGGTACTGACGCCGACTGCCTCCGCCACATCTTTAATTCGAACCATTCTCATCCCTCATCGCAACTGTTTGTACGGAATTCAACTCTTCCAACTTGCCTATCATTGCTTTGTCAGTTCCACATACTTGCAGACCATCTCCACCACACCGTCCACACCAAGCATAGACTCATCGAGGCACAACTGATAATTTCCCGCTTCGCCCCACTCCTGTCCGCTGTAATACTCGTGGTATGCTTTGCGCCTTGCATCCGTTTTCTCCACAAGCTGCTTTGCCTTCATCTCTGAGCAGCCATGTTTCTCCATGATCGTACGCACACGCATTTTTTTCTCTCCGCACAGGAAAACTGTCACGGTATCCGGCTCCTGACCATACACATAATTCCCACATCGTCCGATGATCACGCACGGTTCATCCCCGATCGTTGCATGGAGAGCCTTCCCCGGCGTTTTCATAACGGTATCACTCTGCTCGCTCCTTACAATTGCAGCCAAAAACGGATCCGCTTCCTTCTCCCCGAAATAATTCGGATAACGTTCATAAACACCTTTCTCATCCGCAAGCTTCTGAATCGCTTTCTTATTGTATAACGTAAGCCCCAACCGCTCCGCCAATTTCTCCCCGATCAGGTCACCGTTGCAGCCACACTGTCTTGCTATCGTAATTCTCATATTAATCGCCGTCCTCTCTCCTATCTGGATTCCTTGCGGAAATCCTCCCATTCCACGATGCGTCCCTTTCGTCCGATTCCCCGGAAAAAGCCTGCGTTTCGGCGCGGCTTCCTGCCCGGATTCTTCGAGATCATCAACTGCTGATGAAATGTGTAATCTTCCCATTCAAGCAACGTAAACGGATGCTCCTCCGTCACAACCACATACTCGTTCTTCTTCGTATATTCCGGATAATGTCCGGTATATCCGCGGCGCAGCAACTCTTTCTCCACCTCGCGGCGCGCGTGCTGCATCGACGCATTCGTCTGCTTTCCGTAATCACGCGCCGGATAAGGTTTTGACGCCTTCATCACCTGCTCATACAGATAGTGATAGATCGCCTCCCTCTTCGGCGAGCGAAGCGCCTTGCTTAAAATCTTCTCCAGCCGCTCCGTCGGGAACAGACGGTACAGACGAATCATCTGCACATACATCGTATCCCCCACTTTAAGCGCCACGCGCTCCATCGCGTCCAATCCTTCTCCCCGCAACGGAAAATGCCACGCAAGCGGATCCTCGATCGGTGACCAGTCTCGGAACGGCGAAAAATAAATGAGACTTTGCAATTCACATTCTGTCTTGTTGCAATATTTCTCCCCCATGTACCGGTACTTATCTGCAATTGTGCCGATCATGTATACCAGCTGGCGCCACTGCTCCTGTCCCTTTATCCAGAAGTGGCCGATCTCATGGTAGCGGTAACATGCACTATGCTCGCGCAGGTCGCGGAACCAGAGTGTACACACATTTTCCTCGCCCTGATGCATGACCAGCCCGTAGCGCCCGGTCTCCGACAGCAGCTCTGCACTCGTCACCGGTGCATCCGCCACATATTCTCCCTGCAAAGATGCATCGAGCACATCCAGATAGCACTCCACCGCATCATTTAAAATATAAGGAATCACGTACTGCATCACTCCGTCTTTACCGTGTTGCTCACACAGTTCAAACGCGCCATAGTCAAGCAGTTCCGCGATTCTTTTAAAGCATTCCGGCATCTCATCCGTGAGACCCGGAAGCATCTGTTTTAACTGTTCGTTTCCCTTCATTTTTGTTCCTTTTTCTACTATGCCTTCGCTGATTGCAATCGACTCCGGTTTGTTTGTATCAGAATGATTGCACATTTCCATTTTCTTTCAATCTACACTCTACATTATATCCACCCCATCGTTTACTGTAAAGACCGCTTGCAAGTCTCAAAAAAATGTTATACAATGCAATCGTTTCTGCAAACTTAATAATTTGTAACTGTTCAGAGCCAAGCAAAATTTCATAAAACAGGTGTAAAATGCTTGCATTTTTAAGACTGTTTTTGAAATTTTATTTGGCGGATACGCCACACCGACGAAATGCGTAGCATTTTGGAGGTTGGCTCTGAACAGTTACAATAATTTAAATAAATGCACGAAGCATCACATGATCTGTCTCTTATACACATCTGACGCTGCCCGACGATCTTACGCGTGTAGATCTCGGTGGTCGCCG
>URQG01000247.1 GCA_900549895.1 uncultured Lachnobacterium sp. | reverse complement strand
CGAGATTACTACGCGTCTCGTGGGCTCGGAGATGTGTATAAGAGACAGGAATCTGCCTTTGCCGAATAACGCCTTTTTCCCCTGTACCTGCTTTGCAGAAAAAATAATATCTTCCATCTTACAACAACCCCTCCAGCATCTCACGAATATCCTCCGTTCCAAGTCCCGCCTGTTTTGCGAGCGTGATCCACTCCTGCAGACGTTTTTCCAATTCCATCAGCTGCTTTTCGTGCAGATAATCCGTGTTGTATTTACATACATAAAATCCTTTGTTGGAAACGGAACGGATCAGTCCCTCCCGCTCCAGTTCCTCATACGCGCGCTTCGTCGTGATCACGCTGACGCCGATATCCGCCGCAAGTCCACGGATAGACGGCAGTGCCTCGTCCGGCTGCAATTCGCCGGATATGATCTGGTTTTTGATCTGATTGACGATCTGCTCATAAATGGCATACGTTCCGTGCGGTTCAATGACGATTACCATTCCCATGTTTCCTCCTTCGTTGCGAGTTCATAGACGGCGAGTTTCTCCCGGATTCCGCTCCATCGCTTATGCAGGGCATAGGAAAGAGGTGCGTAGATGACAAGATAGGTCACAAGTGCAACCCAAAATTCTACATTTGAAATCGTCGAAGAACAGATGTCGATCATCACGCAGCTTGCGATCACGCTGAATACCGTGATCGGTCCGTTAAAATAACTCACCTGCCCATAGGCTGCCCGCGACGCATTATTCCGCCAGACCAGTCCGTCGTTTGTAATCCCCGCACAATAGGACATAAAGAACACCGTTACCAGCTGCAGGATCACGCCTTTTATCATCATCGGCCGCACGATCAGCAGGATGATATCGATGACCGCGCACAACGCAAGCGGCAGGCCAACCTTAACCTTTAACATCCTCCGGATATATTCCTCGCGCATCTTTTTCGATCCGGGAACCAGATACAGCATCGGCGGCAGCGCGCTCGTGTGTGCGGTTGCCGCAAACATCGCAAGGAGCATTGGCAGGATCAGACAGGTAAATTGGATGCCGCCCTTCAGACTGCCCGATACAAAAGGCGAAAACGAAGCGCCAAACAGGATCACATAAAAGATGCTTTGTAATACCTGATTGCGGTTCTTATATTCCCGAAAATATTCTCTGATCACATTCTTATACTTGATTGCTTCTTCCATGCTCCGCTCCTTTCGCCAGATAATACATCAGTTCCTCCGTATTCGGTTCCCACACTTTCAGTGCCCGGTCATATTCCGCATGACTGTGCCGGACCAACGCGCGGCATCCCACCGGTGTCTCCTCCATATAGACCAGCCGCCCACCAAAAGCTTTCAACGCATAACGCTCGCCCGCCACCATCCGGTACGCATCGCGGACCGACTCGATATCGCCGTACAACAATTGTTTTCCCTCTTTCAGAAACAACAGATAATCGGCAAACCGGTCCACATCCGAGGTAATATGTGTCGAGAGGATCACACTCTTCGCGCCGTCCGCAGTAAATTCTCTTAAAATATGATGGAATTCTTCACGGAAGGTCTGATCAAAATTCGCCCCCGGCTCATCGAGCAGCAACAGTTTCGGATGATGCGCCAGTGCAAAAGCGAACGCAAATTTCAATTTTTCTCCCTTGGACAATTTTTTGTACTTTTTCTTCTCATCCAGCCGGAAACGCTTAAAATATGTTTTTAACAATGCTTCATCATAGTGTTTATAATATTTTCCGTAATGTCTGCTGTTTGCGATCAGCGAATCCCAGTCATCGAACCATTCCTCATGAAACACGAAACCGATCTCCTGCTGCAGTTCCATCTGATTTGCACGGTACTCTTTCTCCTCTAAATAAACGGTTCCATCGTACTCATAAAGTCCCGCCAGAATGTTTAAAAGCGTTGTCTTTCCTGCACCATTCTCCCCAATCAGCCCGCAGATATAGCCTGCCGGGAGTTCAAAATGGATATCCTGTAATGCAAATGAACCGAATCGCTTGGATAGGTTCTCAGTTTTGATCATTGTCTGTTCCATGCCTTTACCTCGCATTTTCGTTTGTGGAAAGTTTTATTTCATCTGTGTATATGTATATACACATATATACACTATATTGTTTTATTTGTCAACGCAAAAAGATCCGGTGCTTCCACCGAATCTTTTTATAACCATTATTTAACGCATCCTTGTGTTAAATTTGCCTTCTTCCCATGCTTCGAAGCTGACATATTCCTCGAAGCAGTCAATGTCAGGAAGCTCTATCTTATCCAACCATACTGCGGAAAGTGCCGGAACCTCCACCATCTGTTTGGATTCTCTTAAAATCTCAGCCTTCTTCCTCACAGGAGATTATCTTCCGGAATATAATCCGCTCCCATCCTTCATGAATTTGCATTTTTCCATCTTTTTCCCCCATATGGAAAGTCGTTTATCCTTCTCTTTCCAGCATTCCCAAGCACATCGCACCTAAGATACCCGGATTTTCGCCAAGCGCTGGTGCCACAATATACTGATCAATCTTCGCGTCCAACATTTCATGATCAACGTAGCCATTTAATAATTCTTTCACTTTCTCTCGCACCATCGCAAACAACTGCTTCTGATGCATCACTCCGCCCCATAATACAATTTTCTGTGGAGAATAGCATAACACATAATTGGCGATTGCCTGTGCGAGATAAAACGCCTCCATCTCCCATACTTCCGGCTTGTCGGCCAGTTCGATCGCAGGTTTTCCCCAGCGTTTTTCTATGGCAGGACCGGCGGCGAGTCCTTCCGCGCAATTGGCGTGAAACGGACAGTTTCCCTTAAAGTGATCCCCGGGATGGCGTTCCAGAAGGATATGACCGCCTTCCGGATGCACCAATCCATGCACCAGCTTTCCATTGCAGTACACCCCGACACCGATTCCGGTTCCAACGGTAATATAAAGAGCCGATTCGCAGCCTTTTGCAGCTCCCCAGACTACTTCTCCGAGGATTGCCCCATTTACATCCGTATCAAAACCAACCGGAATCTGCAAGGCATTTTTAAATGCTCCTACGATGTCACAATATGCCCATCCCGGCTTTGGTGTCTTTGTGATGCAGCCATAGGTTGCGGAATTGCGGTTTAAGTCAACCGGTCCAAAACAACCGATTCCCAATGCCTTAAGATCCCACTTCTGAAAATACTGAATCATTTCCGGCAGGGTTTCTTCCGGACTTTTAGTTGGAACAGAAATGCGATCCACAATCTTTACTTCCGTCTCCAGCGATCCATCCGTTTCTCCGATTGCGCAAACCATCTTTGTACCGCCTGCTTCAATTCCTCCAATTAACATGCTCGTTTTCTCCTTTTCATCATCGATCACTTGGGCGTTTGCAAAACTCTGGCAGCGTGTCCGGGCT
>URQG01000246.1 GCA_900549895.1 uncultured Lachnobacterium sp. | reverse complement strand
ACGAGATTACTACGCGTCTCGTGGGCTCGGAGATGTGTATAAGAGACAGGCCTTACGGACCGGTTGAACAGGATGATTTCTTAAACGGATGTGTCACGTTTGAGACGCTCCTTGATCCGGAGAAACTGCTTGACCTGCTGCATATGATTGAGGCTGAGGCGAATCGGGAGCGCAAGATCCACTGGGGGCCGAGGACACTGGATCTGGATATCATTTTTTATGACAAACTTGTATATGAGAGCGAGGATCTTGTAATCCCACATGTGGATATGCACAATCGTTCGTTTGTGCTTACGCCGCTTTCGGAACTGGCGCCCAATTACCGGCATCCGGTTCTGGGACTGACGGTTAAGCAGATGCTTGATAAAGTGACAGAAAAGGAAAAAAAGTAAGATGAAGGCAATATTATTTGATCTGGACGGAACACTCATCGATTCGTCGGAGGGTATTACGAAGTCGACGCAGTATGCGCTTGCACACTACGGAATTGAGGAGAATGATCTGTCCAAATTTTATAAATTTATCGGACCGCCGCTTTCTGCAAGTTTTCAGAAGTATTACGGCTTTTCCGAGGAAAAGGCGTATGAAGCGGTGGCGGTATACCGTAAGCGATATAACCGGATCGGATTATTTGAGTGCAGTCTGTATCCGGGCGTGAGGGAGTGCATCGAGACGCTGAAAGCAAAAGGATATCTGATCGGGATGGCCTCCTCGAAGCCGGAGGATTCGTGTCGGAGAATTTTAGATCATTTCGGAATTTTGGAGTTATTCGACGATGTGGTCGGTGCGACATTTGACGGTCGCATCGATACAAAGGAAGAAGTGTTAAACGAAGTGCTTCGCCGCTGGTGTGATGTGCCGAAGAATGAGATGTGCCTGATCGGTGATACGATGTTTGATGTGGAGGGTGCGAACAAAGTCGGCATCAGAAGTGTAGCTGTGACATTTGGATTCGGCAATGTGGATGAAATGGTCGCTGCCGGTGCGGTGGCAGTGTGTGATGATATGGCAAAGCTGCCGGAGATTATAGAATCGTTGTAGTCTTTGGAAGCGGTGGAAGGCGACGGTACAAAAGCGCGGTTCTTATCATTGAGTGTCAAGGGTAGGGACTTTTAATCGGAGGAATAGATATATGAACGAGAAAAAGAAGAATCCGGCAGTACAGATCTGGTATATTGCGTATCCGTTTTTATTTTATTATGCGGTATCCCTCATTGTCATGTCACTTTGTACGATGATCATCGGAGGGGACCGGTCTCATTTTGTCGCATGTCAGTTGATTACAACAGTTGTGACGATACCGTTTATGCTGCCTTTTTACAAACAGGATCGGGCTCTGGCGGGGCGTGACATAATTCGTGACTGGTTCACCCGAGAGCGTATCTTTCATGCGTTTACGGCTATTGTGGTTGTTGCGTGTGTGAGTGTTGCGTTAAATAATCTGATTTCCATGACCCCGCTTGTTACGATGTCGGCCGGATATCAGGAAGCGAATGCAAACTTTTATGGAAGCACACTTGTGTTGGAATTGATCAGCTCAGCTCTCATGACACCGATCTTGGAGGAACTGGTATTTCGTGGAATTATATTCGGAAGATTGAAGACAATGCTTCCAAAAATACCGGCGATTGTTGTATCTGCGCTGATTTTTGCAGCTGTGCATTTGAATATTGTACAGTTTATTTATGCTTTTTTACTGGGTCTTGTGCTTGCAATCCTTATGGATCGGGCGGATCATGTGTATCCGGCAATTATAGGACATGTGACGGCAAATCTGATCGCCGTGCTTCGTACAGAGACCGGAATTCTTGCGAAAACCATGGATAAAAGTGTATTTGCATGGGTCGTTTCCGTTCTGCTCATGGGAATTGGCGTGACCGTTTTTGTTTTGTACCTCAAAAAAGAATCATTCAGAGATAACTAACAAAAAGAGTTTCTTTGTGTTACGAAACGCTAGGAATAGAAGAATTGAATATTTATGGAAATAAATGTTGACAGTGAGGGGGAACTCTGATATTATATTCAAAGTAGTCGATGAGCCGACGAACAATTGAAAATGCGATAGTGGCGTAGTTGGTAACGCGCGACCTTGCCAAGGTCGAGACCGCGGGTTCGAGCCCCGTCTATCGCTTCATTCAAAAAATAAGACATCCGAATGGATGTCTTATTTTTTTGAACGAGCCCCATCCGGGGCTCGAAGTTCGAGCGTCTACACTTCGTTCCGGTCGTTTCAGAGCCGACATCCACCGGATGTCAGATATTGTGTTGCGAATTGGATGTTTATCGTCCAAAGGATAAGGAAGGGGAGATACTTCCGGTCATTGTGAGTGTGCATGGAGGGACATCCTCTCTTACCGAACGAATGGTATGAGGGGGATTCATTTTAGGAGTTTGCAGAGTTTTTCTCGGCTGCGCGTTTATTGTGGATGCGGTAAAGGATGATGCCGACCACATAGAGCATAATGATCGCAGCAATCAGAATGATTGCCAGATGATACTTGGCGCTGCTTAGGGCGCTGCCGCTTAATGCGGATAGGAAAATGGCCGGGAGCCGTCCGACACCACAGATGAAGATCCAATGGGACAATTTCATATCGGTCAGCCCTACGAGATAGGATAGAAGATCCTTAGGAGTTCCCGGTACGAGAAAAAGCAAAAAGATGATGCTTTCCGAGCGCTTGGAACTTTTTAAAAATTTGACGGATTCTATTTTTTCTTTACTTACAAAAAGTTCCACGAACCGAAGTCCGAATTTCTTGACAAACAGGAAGATAATGACACTTGCAATCGTCATTGCAATATCGCAGATGAGCGAGCCTTTTACAACACCGAAGGCATAGCCCGCACCGATCTCAAACGGTCCGCCGGGGATGACGGCGAGCAGTACCTGAAGGATGTTCATTCCCATGAAGGCAAGCACACCAAGTATGCCTTTTTCCTCAACCCACAACTGAAATTTTTCCGGTTCGGACACAAAGTGTACAAGAGGGCGTCCGATACAGTATCCTAATATGCAGATAAAGATGACAGCGAGGATCGCAAGGATCAGTTGCGTTATTTGTCTTCGAGTCCATTTCTTCATACTTGTACCTCCTGATGCATTTCCATATTTTTACTATAGAATTTACAATGCGCGAAGTCAATTCACTTCATAAATTCCTAATAATTTTTCACAGGCGCTTCACATTTTATACAAATCTCCTATAATAGAAGGAGCACGCGCTGTGCCTGCCGGGGGATGGGGATAATTGAATGAGTTCAGGCATCCTGATAATTTTGATGCGATTTCAGACGGAATTGCTGAATTTTCCAACAGTTTCATTTTCGCATAATTTTTGTGTACGACAACGTTTGAACCATTCCGTGGCGGTGTCCGCCGGACAC
>URQG01000245.1 GCA_900549895.1 uncultured Lachnobacterium sp. | reverse complement strand
TACGAGATTACTACGCGTCTCGTGGGCTCGGAGATGTGTATAAGAGACAGATAATTGGTCTTATCTTAAAAGACTGGGAGAATATTTCATGAGTAATAATAGTTTTGATATAAGTGGTGATCTGGTTAGAATACACACTGCAGATGGTATGTTTCATGCGGTTGCATCTATACGGGATGATTATCGTGAAGAATTGATGTCTGTCACATGGGGAAAGAACGGAAAATACTTTTACAATGCAAAATTGGGATACTTGCATAGATATATTATGGAAAAGTGGTATACAAAGGAAATTCTTGATACTATGACAGCAGATAATTTTGTTGTTGACCACATGGATGGAGATGGTTTTAACTGTAATATAAATAATCTATGTTTTCTCTCAAGAAATGAGAATGTAGCCAAAGGAAACACATTAGATATAGAGTGTAAGAATACAGAGCATATTGCATTAAAAATGTTTAAGGATTTTCAAACGGAATTGATACAGATTACCATTTTCTTTAATTACCCTGCAAAGTTAATATTGGAGGGACTTGAAAGAGATGCAGTGGTGGAACTGGCATTTTTATTATATGATGCTGATTACAGAATTGTTATAAATGATGCTCGTTCAATTATGTTAGATTATCGGAACAATTATGAATTTATTCCTAATAAACTTAGATTTATTGATTATCAAATAGAGGGAAGTTATGGTGTGGCACCAGGTATAAAATGGTTTGAAGAATATATTTCTGGGAAACATGGACATGGGGTTGCATTACTAAATCGGGTGGCACCAATTAAAAATTGGACGAAAGAGAAGAAAAGGGAATATATAAGTATTAGGTAAAAATAGCAATAGGGCAGTTATGAGTCGAGAGATTTGTAACTGCCTTTTTATAACTTCTGGTCACAACGTCCAGAAGTGGAAAGGAAATAAAATGGAATCAATGCGTGATACGAAACGGATTATGGAGCGGGAGATTAAGAAAGGCAGTACACCGCTTCAATTTGAAAGGATTGAACTGGACGCAACCTGTTATCAGGAGATCGCATCAAAAGAGAAATTGACAGAGGTATTGCAGTATCTCCATAGAGTGGGGGAATATAAGGCATTGGCGGGCAAGACCATAATCAATAATGTCTATACGTTTATGAGAGGAAAAACACCGGATTTTACAAGGGCAAGAAGTGTTTTTGACAGGGAGAAAATCTATCATCAGATGCTGCGGCAGGAGAAAAAGTTACAGCCGACTTATCAGGGAGACTGCTATGTCGAGACGGCAAGGTGTTACTTTTCTTTGCCGGAGGAAGAATGGAATACACACAAGATGACGTATCAGAAGAATGAAGCGTTTGGATTTATTATGTCAAACAAGTATATTTTGGGGTTATATAAGTATTGCAGGGAAGCTAGGCGGGATTTTGCTGTATGTTCAGCCAAAGTACCGGACAAAGGGAATGAGGTGGTTAATCGGCTTATGGATATGGAGGATGTAGAGGTATTGGCACATTGTCTGTTATTGGATGATGTGGTGCTGCGGGACGGAGAGATTGAAGCTAAGCTCTATACAATTTTTATAGGATAGTGAAAAAGTAACAGCGTTAAGGCAGGTATGAGATCGAAAGATTTTGTAGCTGCCTTTTTTTATTGCAACAACTTCTGGTCACAACGTCCAGAAGTGGAAAGGAACAAAAATGAGTAAAAAAAATGGAAAGAAGTTATTGATTGCGGTTGCAGTAGGGGCAGTTGTTGTAAAGGCAGTGCGTGATGTCATCAAGACAAAAAAGCAGGAGAAAGCACTGAAAGCTGCTTTGGATGATTTTTATGAGGAAGAACTGAACTGGTGGGACAGGGAACATGAGGAAGGAGAGGAATTGTAGATATGGGAATGAAAATACAGCTCCACAGGCTGTTGGTTCCACCCTGACAGGAGAGGGACAGATCAGGAAGGAGGTACACTGTGCAGGAGGAAACAACACAAAAAACGATTGCCCTTGCAATCAAGACATCCAAACTGACCGCAAGTGTTCTCCAGAAGGCGATGAAGATGTATCTGGAGCATCAGAAGCATAAAGAGCCTTCCCACGGGAAAATACCGGTGAAAAAGCTGGTCGGTCAGGGAGCGGGTGCGAAGTCCATAGAGGTCACGGATGATAACATTAAGGCTTTTGAGCGTGTGGCGAGAAAGTACAATGTAGATTTCGCTGTGAAGCGGGATAAGACCACGGAGCCGCCCAAATACCTTGTATTTTTTAAGGGTAAGGATGCCGATGTGATTGCACAGGCGTTCAAGGAATTTGTAAAAGTTAATGAGAAAAAGCAACAACGTCCGTCATTACGGCAGAAACTGAAAGGACTTCAGAAGATGATCGCACAGAACAAGAACAGGGAGCGGAGCAGAGAGAAAAACAAGGACAGGGGACAGAGCCTATAAGCAAGGTCATTGACGGGATTGTAAAGGATTTGCAGTCAATCCCGAAAACTGTCAAAGAAAAGTGCAGAGGGGTAAATGGGAAACAGCTTACCCTCAAATGTGCTCCCTATGTGATATTCGGATATGTCTTTAATAAGGTTTCATGGCTGTATGGACAGCAGGCAGGAGATAACACGTTACAGAAGGTGTTGGACACGATCAATGGGATGGGAGGTGCGTTTGCAAACCCGTTTCCCAGTGTTATGCCGGGGGATTTACTGGTTGGCGTGGGATGCGGGATAGGATTTCGTATGGTAGTATATTATAAAGCGAAAAATGCAAAGAAATTCCGGCAGGGAGTAGAATACGGTTCGGCAAGGTGGGGAACTGCCAAAGACATTGAGCCTTATGTCGATCCGGTATTTGAAAACAACGTGCTTTTAACGGCAACGGAGCGTCTTATGATGTTCGGCAGACCAAAGCAGCCGAAGTATGCAAGGAATAAAAACATTCTTGTGATAGGCGGTTCCGGCTCCGGCAAGACACGCTTTTTTGTGAAGCCGAACCTTATGCAGATGCATAGTTCCTATGTGGTCACAGATCCGAAAGGCACTGTGCTGGTCGAATGCGGCAAAATGCTGTCTAAGAATGATTATCGGATTAAGGTGCTTAATACCATTAACTTTGCAAAATCAATGCATTACAACCCTTTCGCTTACATCCGGAGCGAAAAGGACATTCTGAAACTCGTAAACACAATCATTGTAAATACCAAAGGGGAAGGACAGCAAGCCTCTGAGGATTTCTGGGTGAAAGCTGAAAAGCTCTATTACACGGCACTGATCGCATATATCTGGTACGAAGCACCGGAGGAAGAACAGAATTTTTCCATGCTGATTGATCTGGTGGATGCCAGTGAAGCAAGGGAAGATGATGAGGACTTCAAAAATGCGGTTGACCTGCTGTTTGAGGAGCTGGAGCAGAAGAACCCGAACCACTTTGCGGTAAGGCAGTATAAGAAGTATAAAC
>URQG01000244.1 GCA_900549895.1 uncultured Lachnobacterium sp. | reverse complement strand
GAGTATAGAACATATTTAAGGAGGAAACTATCATGGTTACCTGGAACAATTTGGATAAACTTGCATCTTATCAGGAACTGAAGGATACTGCTCGTGTCAATCTTGCAGAGGTTATGTCCGGTGAGAACGGAGCTGCTCGTGTAAAGAATTACAGCATTCCGATGGCTGCCGGATTTACTTATAATTATGCTGCAAAAGCAGTGGACGACAAGGTTCTTACAGCACTTGTCAAGTTAGCTGACGAGGCACAGCTTGCTGAGAAGTTCAAGGAACTTTACAACGGAGCAGTGATCAACACAGGAGAGAACAGACTTGTTCTTCATCATATGACACGCGGACAGCTCGGTGACGCTGTGAAGGCAGACGGTGTAGATAAGAGATCTTTCTATGTAGAGCAGCAGAACCGTATCGCAGATTTTGCAAACAAGGTGCATGCCGGCGAGATTACAAACGCAGCTGGCGAAAAGTTTACAACCGTTGTTCAGATCGGTATCGGTGGTAGTGATCTTGGCCCTCGTGCAATGTATCTTGCATTGGAGAACTGGGCTAAGAAGAACAATACATTCAAGATGGAAGCAAAATTCATCAGCAACGTAGATCCTGATGATGCTGCAGCCGTACTTAATTCGATCGATGTTGCACATTCCATCTTCGTACTTGTTTCCAAGTCAGGTACAACACTTGAGACTCTGACAAACGAGTCATTCGTTAAGGATGCATTAAAGAAGGCAGGACTCAACCCTGCGGATCATATGATCGCTGTAACAAGTGAGACATCTCCGCTCGCAAAGAGTGATGATTATCTGGCTGCTTTCTTTATGGATGATTACATCGGAGGTCGTTATTCTTCTACTTCTGCAGTCGGCGGAGCTGTATTATCATTGGCTTTCGGACCGGAAGTATTTGCAGATTTCTTAGACGGAGCAGCAGAGGAAGATAAGCTTGCAGCAAATGCTGATGTCATGAAGAATGCAGCAATGCTCGACGCTTTGATCGGTGTATACGAGCGTAACGTACTCGGATACCCAAGCACAGCGGTACTGCCTTACTCACAGGCACTCAGCCGTTTCCCTGCACACTTACAGCAGTTGGATATGGAGTCCAACGGTAAGTCAGTCAACCGTTTCGGTGATCCGATCGATTACGTGACAGGACCGGTTATCTTCGGTGAGCCTGGAACAAACGGACAGCATTCCTTCTATCAGTTACTGCATCAGGGAACCGACATCGTTCCGCTGCAGTTCGTTGGATTCAAGAACAGCCAGATCGGAACAGATGTAGACATTCAGGGAAGCACAAGCCAGCAGAAGCTTTGCGCAAACGTTGCTGCACAGATCGTTGCTTTCGCATGTGGTAAGTCCGATGAGAACCGCAATAAGAACTTCGAGGGCGGACGCCCATCTTCGATCATCATCGGAGATCAGGTGAATCCGAAGTCTATGGGTGCATTGCTTGCACACTTCGAGAATAAAGTAATGTTCCAGGGATTTTTATGGAATGTGAACAGCTTTGATCAGGAAGGTGTACAGCTTGGTAAGGTTCTTGCAAAACGCGTGCTTGCGCATGAGACAGACGGCGCACTGAAAGTATTCAGTGATCTGCTGAACATCTAATTCTTAACCATTTACGTATACAAGGGGTGTGATTCCTGGAATCGCGCCCCTTTTTTACATCGTATAGGGCGAAATCATGTGTCGAGGCAGAAGGCGTCCTGCGTGAGCCCCGACACATGATTTCGGATTTACATAGTATAATAGGGATAGAGGAGGAATTACATATGCCTTGTACAACAATTCTGGTAGGAAAGAAAGCTTCCTACGACGGTTCGACGATGATCGCAAGAAACGATGATTCGGGAGCCGGACACTTTACACCTAAGAAATTTGCGGTCATCCATCCGGAGGAACAGCCGCGCGAGTATGAATCAGTTATTTCACATGTGAAGATCAAGCTTCCGGATGATCCGATGCAGTATACCGCGATGCCAAACGCGGTAAAAGGCGAAGGAATCTGGGCTGCAAGTGGTGTGAATGCAGCACATGTCGGCATGACTGCGACCGAGACGATCACATCCAACCCGCGTGTGCTTGGAGCCGATCCACTTGTGACGTTCCAATCGGCAGCGGATGGCGAAGAAATTGCCGGAGGTATCGGGGAAGAGGATATTGTATACATTGTTCTGCCGTACATTCACAGCGCAAGAGAGGGGGTTAAACGCCTTGGCATGTTATTGGAGCAGTACGGAACCTACGAGATGAACGGCATTGCCTTTCAGGATAAAGATGAGATCTGGTGGCTCGAGACGATCGGCGGTCATCATTGGATCGCACGCCGTGTGCCGGATGATGTGTATGTTGTGATGCCGAACCAGTTTGGCATGGATGCATTTGATATGAAAGATGCATTGGGTGAGCAGAAAGAATTTATGTGCTCGCCGGATCTGGCTGATTTTATTGAGAAGCATCATCTGAATCTGTCGATGGACGGAAATCTGAATCCACGCGATGTGTTCGGAAGCCACGATGATTCCGATCATGTCTACAATACGCCGCGTGCATGGTATATGCTGCGCTGCCTGAATCCGCACACGAAAGCATGGGATGGAGAGAATGCGGATTATACTCCTTTTTCTGATGATCTTCCTTGGTGCATGAAGCCGGAGAAGAAGATCACGGTGGAAGATGTCAAGTATGTGCTCTCTGCGCATTTTCAGGGGACACCGTATGATCCGTATCTTCCGTATGGCGATAAATCCATGGCGGGAGCGTATCGTTCCATCGGTATCAACCGCAACGACTTTTTATCCATCATCCAGATGCGGCCGGATCATGCCGAGGATAGCCGTACGATCGAGTGGGTGGCATACGGATCCAATGCATTCAATGTGGTAGCGTCTTTCTACACAGATGTGGATAATGTGCCGGACTATCTCGGCAACACCACCGGAGAAGTATCGACCGACAATTTCTACTGGACCAGCCGCATGATCGCAGCGATGGCGGATGCGTCCTACCGCAAGTCGCTTTTTCATATCGAGCGGTATCAGGAACATGTTCTGGCAAAAAGCCACGAGTTGATCAACAAATATGATGCGCTTCTTGCTGCAGAGCCGGACGAAGCGAAGCGCCGCGCACTCCGTGAACAGGCAAATGAGGAGGTTGCGAAGATGTTAAAGACCGAGGCTTTGGCAACACTCGACAAAGTGTTGTTTGAACTGAGTAATCAGATGAAGAATGCATATTCCCGGTCGGATGCGTAGAAAATAGGGAAACAGAAAAGAAAAGGGAGAATAAGCAGGGCGATGCATAAGCATCGCCCCGCTTTTTGTGTAAAGTAAAAGAACAGCTATCGATCGCTGTTCTTTAGGAGAAGGTATTTTACTATGGGGATAGTAAAACTTTATATAATGTATTGGGGGGTTTTTACGGTTATTATAATAGCATGGGT
>URQG01000243.1 GCA_900549895.1 uncultured Lachnobacterium sp. | reverse complement strand
CTATGAATGCTTTTTTGTATAATACTAAATTATATTTTATTTTTTTACGTATTGCAAGATGAATTACAGTTTATATACATATCTCCTTGTCATATTTCCGGACACATCCGTATCTTCCAGATATACAAATCCCAACTTTTCTAAAAGTGCGATTGACGCAACATTGTCCGCCTCCGTCAAAGCATTCAGCCGTTCAAAGTCGGTATGTTCCGCAGCATACTTCATGATCGCCGAACAAACCTCATATGCAATTCCCTGATGTTGCCACCTCGGATCAATGACATAGCCCAGCTCCAGTTCCACACCGTCTTCATACTCGCGGTTTTCAAGTCCCGCACGACCGATGATGCGTGGCCGGCTTTTTTCTGCACGATCCAAACAATAACGCTGCCTCTCTGTGACTATCCACATACCATATTCAAAATATCCGTACATATTCTCAATATAGCACCGCTGGTACTCTTCTTCCTCCTCACGCGGAAGCAGCGGTTCAATATATCCCGGAACTTTTTTTCCATTCTCAATCCGGTAAGAAACGCCCGGCTGATCATAGAGTTCCACCAGACCATCCATATCATCCATCGTAAATTCCCGCAGGATCCAGCGATCCGTCCGGGCGATCTCCCACGGAAGATGATGTTCTCTCTCATACACTCTTTCCAAAAAAAGCGCATCCACTTCCTCGAAGCCTTCCACAAGCATTCTCGCACCACTTAAAGAATTTGCTGAATGCTCATATGACCGGTTGTCATACCCAAGCGTTGCCAGCCCCAGCATCTGCGCCGCGCGCAGGCTTTCCTCTGTCGCTGCGATATATAACAGATTCTGCGGATCAACGTTCTTTTGTATCATTGTATCTTTGATCAGGTCAGCATATTCCGAAATTTTCGCTTTGGAATTTATTTGTACCGATGATTTCTCTTGCTTATGTGATATGGATTGCATTTTTGGTATTTCACAGTACAGATATCGGTCCCGCACCTCTTTTTTCAGCAATTCCGGCGACCATTCGCCATCCCGGTACACAATTGTAGTCAAGTGAAGCCTCTCTGTGGGCATATTCTGTTGTTTTTGCTTCATATACCCTTTTTCTCCTTTACCCGCTTTATGCCCATATTATCTTTGAAAAAAGGCAGATCCCGAAGAATCTGCCTTCTATCATTCTTTTTCTATACAGTCTCCGGCTCCGGATATTCCTCGCCGAATGTCTCAACAACAACCGTCTCCATCACCTGATCCTCAAGCGGACGGTCACTGTAATCGGTTGCAACCTCTGCGATTGCATTGACCACATCCTGTCCCTCGATGATCTTACCGAATGCAGCGTATGCGCCGTCAAGATGCGGAGCATCCTTGTGCATAATAAAGAACTGGCTTCCTGCGGAATCCGGCATCATGGAACGTGCCATAGAAAGAACTCCCGCAGTATGCTTTAAGTCGTTCTGCACACCATTCTGTGCGAACTCGCCCTTGATTCCATATCCCGGGCCACCCATTCCGGTACCTTCCGGATCGCCACCCTGGATCATAAATCCGTTGATGACACGGTGGAAGATCAGTCCATTATAAAAGCCTTTGTTTACAAGGCTGATAAAGTTGTTTACTGTGTTTGGTGCAACTTCCGGATAAAGTTCCGCTTTCATCACTTTTCCGTCCGCCATCGTAAATGTAACAATTGGGTTTGCCATAATATCTTTCCTCTGCTTTCTTTTTATTATTTCTGTGCATTTCTCTTATTCACATTATTTATTTTTCTTGCTCAGTGCTTCCACAATCTGTGGGAACTGCATGAAATGCGATGCTTTCACAAGGATCGTATCGCCCTCTTTGACGAAAGCCAAAAGTTCCGGAAGAAGCTTCTCCACCGTCTCATAATAATAGATCTGGCAGTTCACATTGCTTGATGCTGCCGCGCGCGCATATTCCGACGCAAGCTTTCCTGCGCAGAAAAGTACATCGATGCCGGATTGTCCGACTGCCTCACCGACACTGTAATGGAGTGCGGATTCATTCTCGCCGAGTTCGCCCATATCGCCAAGCACCGCGATCCTGCGTCCCGCCGTATTGGCGAGCACCTCGATCGATGCCTTCATGGAAACCGGATTGGCATTATAGCAATCGTCGATCACAGTCATTCCGGCGGTATGGATCACATTCGTTCTGCCGGAGATTGTCTGTGCATTTGCGATGCCCTGCTGGATCTCCTGAATGGTCAGTCCAAGTTCAAGTCCGACTGCCGCACCCGCCAAAGCATTATACACATTGTGCTCGCCCGGAATCGGAATATGTGCCATAAAGTCACCTTCCGGTGTGTAGATATGCGCCTGCATTCCGTCCAGTCCGAGGTTCTTCACATCCGTCGCGTAAATGCTTTTCTCAGCCATCGGCTCTCTGTCTGCCGAAAGAAGTGGCTCCTTGCCCATTCCGTAGAAGATTGCCGGCTTTCCGCCCACCACTTTCTTTGTGCAAAGCTTATCGTCATCCCCGTTTAAGATCACGGTTCCGTCCGGCTGCATGTGCTCGAAGCACTCCGTCTTTGCCTTTAAGATGCCGTCTCTCGTTCCGAGATTCTCCAGATGACACAAACCGATATTCGTGATCACACAGATATCCGGCTGCGACATCGTTGACAAACGGTGCATCTCACCGAAATCCGAAATTCCCATCTCGAGTACCGCAACCTGATGCTTCGCGCGGATATTAAAAATCGTCAGCGGCAATCCGATCTCATTGTTGAAATTGCCCGCTGTCTTAAGTACCGAATATTTCTGTGACAATACCGAAGCGATCATTTCCTTCGTGCTCGTCTTGCCGACACTTCCCGTGATTCCGACCACTTTGATATCAAGCTGCTTCCGGTAGAAGGTTGCAATCTTTTTCATCGCCTCTGTAGTGGAATCCACAAGGATATACGGACCTGCCGGATGATCCAATGCAACTTCCGAGAGTACGGCAAGTGCGCCTTTTTCAAACACATCCGGAATAAAGCAGTGGCCGTCCACACGCTCGCCCTTGATCGGAATGAACAGATAGCCTTTCTCAATCTGGCGGCTGTCCGTTACCGCACCGGTGATCACTTTTTCCAAATCCGCGGCCTCGCCGACATAGGTACCGTCACACGCCTTGGCGATGTTTTCCAGAGTCATATTCGGCATGTTGTTCTCCAGTTCGTTCTTATAATAACATCCAAACATCATCAGCCCTCATATTTCTTCATCGAGATATCAATCAGTTTCTCACACAATTCGTTGAAATTTACACCAACGACTGCTGCTTCCTGCGGAAGTAAACTGGTCGGAGTCATACCGGGCAGTGTGTTTGCCTCAAGGCAGAACATATTGCCATCCTTGTCGAGAAGAAAATCGGAACGGGAATACGTATCGAGTCCGATCACTTTCGCAACTTCTTCAGCGTAGTGACTGTCTCTTATACACATCTCCGAGCCCACGAGACGCGTAGTCATCTCGTATGC
>URQG01000242.1 GCA_900549895.1 uncultured Lachnobacterium sp. | reverse complement strand
GTATTGGAAAGATATATGGATAATCTTTCTATTAAGAAAAAATTTATACAGTTATACATTTTCTGTGTTTTATTACCGCTGATCATTACGGACAGTGTCGTCTTATATATTGTAGACAGCATGGAATCGCAGCGGCAGTATCATGAGATGGCAAACGTTGCGAATGCAGTCAGCTATAATATCAGTGCACTGGTGGAGAATGCGGGAGAAATCGCTAAAAGTATGTATACAAATAGAAGGGTGAATTCTTTTTTGGAAAAACAATATGAGAGTAACTCAGATTATTACGCGGAATATCGGAATTTTTTTCAGGACTCGACATTGGAAAACGTGCTTGGCATGAATCAGATCGTCTTTACCATGTATACGGATAATCCTACCGTGGTAAAAGGAGGAAAAATCGACAATATGTCGAACCTGAAGAAAACGGTGGCTTATGAAGCATGGAGAGAAAGAGGTGATAATGAAGGCCTTTTTTTCGTGTATGAGAATGACGGATATGCGAATTCGCATCATCGTAAAATGGTACTGCTCCAAAATCTTGATTTTTTTTCGAAAGATCACGAGCAGATGCTGAAGATCGAATTTGACTACAACAGCATGATGCGGATGCTGCGATTGATGAAATACGATAACGAGGTTTTAATCTGTCAGGGCGATGAGATCGTACTGAGTAACGGACGTTTCAGTGGTGTCGGTAATGCGTTTGATACAATCAGTGTGCAGCAGAAGATGGGGGATAAGCAGTCGCTTGGTCTTCACGGAGCGCAGCTGGACATCTATGTGCTGAAATCAGACAATGGAATATGGGATCGAATTGCAAGGGCTCTTCCGCTTCTTGGTTTTCTGGTAATCATCAATGTGGTTCTTCCGATGGGATTTGTGCTGCTTCTCAATCGTTCGTTCACAAAGAGAATCCGGGGACTGAGCAAAGTGTTTCAATCGGTAAACGGGGAACATCTTGTCCGGATGACACACGAAAACGGCGGGGATGAGATTGGCAGCATGATCCGCAATTACAACCGGATGGTAGACCGGACGAATGAACTGATACAGACGGTATACAAAAACAAGATCAAAGAACAGGAAATTCTGGTGGGCAGAAAGAATGCGGAACTCTTAGCATTGCAGAGCCAGATCAATCCGCATTTTCTGTTTAATGCACTGGAAAGTATCCGCATGCGAAGCCTTTTAAAGAAGGAGAATGAGACTGCCGATATGGTGGAAAAGCTGGCAATCATGCAGCGGCAATATGTGGACTGGGGAAACGATTCGGTACAGATCGAACAGGAGCTTGAATTTGTGCAGGCATATCTTTCTCTGCAGAAGTACCGTTTTGGTGATCGTTTGAATTACAATCTTGACATTGATCCGGAGTGTACCAAGATCCGTATTCCTAAGCTTACCATTGTAACCTTTGTGGAGAATGCCTGTGTACATGGAATTGAGAGTAAGGCTTCTCCGGGATGGATTTTTGTAAGAGTTTACCAAAAGGATCAGCAGTTATGGATCGAGATTGAGGATACGGGAAGAGGAATGGAACAGCAGCAGATCCAGCAAATTCAGAATGATATGCAGAATGCGGATATCGAAATTATGAAAGAACGCAAGAGTGTCGGCATGCTGAATGCATGTCTGCGCCTTAGGATACAGACGAAGGATCATGTATGCTTTTCGGTTGACGGCGAGGAAGGCACCGGAACATGGATCACGATCCGGATTCCGATGGAGTATGTGTAGCTGGTGTCAGGTTTTTATAAAGAGGGAGAAAAATATGCTTAAAGTATTGCTTGTGGATGATGAACCTTTTATTATTCAGGGATTGAAGGTGCTGATCGATTGGGAACAGGAAGGGTTTACGATTGCAGGTACCGCATCGAACGGAAAAGAGGCTTACGATTTTCTTCAAAAAGAAGAGGTCGATCTGATCATTGCGGATATCCAGATGCCGATCATGACCGGATTGGAATTGCAGGAAACGATACGAAAAGAAAATCTTTCAAATGCCTACTTTGTCATCTTAAGCGGATATGCGGATTTCGAATATGCACGGCGGGCACTTCAAAATGAGTGTACGGATTATATTTTAAAGCCGGTTGATCGTGAAATGCTGCTGAAACTGCTTAACAGGGTGTCAGCGATGCGGGATGAAGATGACCGTATGCAACAGAGAAACCGGAAGATGGAAAAGGCTTATCTTGCGCGGCAGCTGATCTCTTTGATCAAGGGCAAATACGACGATTCCAACCTGAAATACGTGATCTCTCAGATTCGATGCAGAGAGGGGGTTCGCTACGTTGAGATTCAGATGGCAGAGAGTGGCATGGATGAGGAGGTTACGGATCAGGATATGCGGGAATTTCAGAAAACATTGTATGAGTGCTGCGTGGCGTTCCTGAAAGAACATGCTTCCAATTGCGTATTTGATGTATCCGCCGACGAGAAAATCTATGATGTCGGGGTGATCTTGTTTGATTATATGTCGGATGAGATGAAAAAGGGGGAAAAAGAATATCTGAATGATCTGCTGGATTATCTTAACGGCAATCTGCCGCGTGCGGTTACCATGCTGGTTGGAAAAAGGGTACAGGATATCAGTAATATCGCCAGATCATACGGTAATGCCTGCATGCTTCGTTCCTTTCAGGGATTTCGAAGCAAAAAGGATATCTATTTCTATGAGGAAGAAGTACAGGTATCCAATGACGGTATGGTTTTGTGCAAGAAGAGTCTGGATCATCTGCTGAAAGTGGTGGAACAGAATAATCATATGGAAATCCGTTATGCTGTAGATCAGTTCTATGAAGAAATGGGACAAAGGGGCGTGCATGGAGAGGCCATGACACTCAATATCAACTATTTGCTGTTTCAGTTGATTCATCTTGCAAGTGAGCAGGATGATGAAGTAAATCAGGAAGAAATTCTGCGTCTGATTTCGGAGAGCAGTTTTGAGGCGGGAACAATCCGCGGCAGTAAGGCACATCTGATGCGTTTTGCATGCGAGTACGGAGATTATCTTTCCCAGCTCCGCAAGAACGTATCCAGAGGTGTTCTTGGAAATGTGGAGAAAGAAATTAGGGAAAACTACGCGGATAACCTCACGCTTAAGGGACTCAGTGAGAAATATTATGTCAACAGTGCCTATCTCGGACAGCTGTTCCGGAAGAAGTACGGTCAGTCGTTTAAAGACTATCTGAACAATTACCGAATGGATCGGGCTGCCGACATTCTTCTGCATTCCGATAAGAAGATCATTCTGGTTGCGGAGGAGGTCGGATATCATGATCTGGATTATTTTGTCAACCGCTTTATTCAGGTAAAAGGCTGTACACCGGCAAAATTCCGCAAGCAGATGCAGCAGTAATTACATATAGGGAGAAATGCAAAACAGGGTAAATTATAGTTCGTCAAAATGAACTATAGCTGCCTCTTATACACATCTCCGAGCCCACGAGACGCGTAGTAATCTCGCATGCCGTCTT
>URQG01000241.1 GCA_900549895.1 uncultured Lachnobacterium sp. | reverse complement strand
GAGATTACTACGCGTCTCGTGGGCTCGGAGATGTGTATAAGAGACAGGGATTATACGGAGCAAATGAATCAGATGAGCCAGTGCATACCAGAGCCGGAAAATGAGCGTTTGTCGGACAGAATGGAGGAATGCAGCTGGCAGACCCCGGGAATGGCTTATGTACCGTGGCAGCAATTTACAAGGGCATATGATCCAAAGAAGGCGTTACAGGCAGGAACGATTTTCCCGGAACTTGACAAACCATTTACCGGTAAATGTATGATGAGACAGGGAGGCAGACGATGCAGATGAACAGAACAAATCGTGGACAGCAGATGAGCCAGAGGGAACTGTATGATTGGATCGCGATGCTTGGCTTTTGCGCGGTAGATATGATGCTGTATCTTGATACGCATCCTGATGATGAGGATGCACTCAATTATTTTAACCAGTGTACGGAACTGTACCGCAATGCAAAAGCAGCCTATGAGAAACAGTATGGTCCGCTCAATGCATTCAGCAGCACTTTAAGCACCAGATGGGAATGGAACGAAGGTCCGATGCCTTGGGAAGGGGGAAGATAGGATATGTGGAGTTATGAGAAGAGATTACAGTATCCGATTCGAATCAGTACACCGAATGCAAAGCTTGCATCATATATCATTAGTCAGTATGGCGGTCGGTACTGCAATACCCTATAATGGTCAAAAACCGCTAAATTATAAGCTTTAGGAACACATCAAGGCTTGTATTCTTACGATCGAACACGATGTGATCCACAACATTGCGCATCATATTCCCCTTCTGAATATAATCTGCCGATTCGTCCCGGAGCACCCGGAGCAGATCGGAGATGTTTTGCTTCATTTTCTTATCCAGATCCTCTTTTGAATATTTTACATCCGACAGGGTGAGTTCTTCAATCTCTTTTTCAACGGTCCGGCGTTCTTCCTCGAGCGCAGTCTTATTTGCCTTGTATTCTTCCAACGTATCAATTTCATTTAGGTATGCAGCCTTGATTCGCTTTTCCTTGGCGTCTATTTTCTGAAGCTGACGCTCGAGATCCGATAGTTTTGAACTTGCATCAACGGACGAAGAGGATATAACCGTGTAGGAAAGCGCAGGAGAGTGCATCACAGCTTCCAAGTATTCGAGAACCATTTTCTCAATCGGACCGGTGCTGATGTAGTGAGATTCTGAACAGAAACCCTTGCTGTATTTCCAACATTGGAATCCACGCATATTGTGAGCACCGCCAAAAGCCAATGTGCCGCCGCATGAGGAGCAGATCAGCAGACCACTCAGCCAATGCTTGGCAGCGGAGATATCACGAGACTTGGACTTACGCATATTGAGGGCAAGACGCTTCTGGATCTCCTTAAAGGTATCTTCATCCCATAAGGCTTCCCAATTGCCATCTGCGTAGATCACTTCATCTGCCGGTTTAAGCCGCCTGCCGCGGTCGGTGTAGTTCCATCTGGACTTGCCAATATAAAACGGATTTTCGAGCACATAGCGCACGCCTCGGGCATCCCAAAGATTTCCGCGCTTGGTACGATATCCGCTATCATTCAGCTTACGTGCAATCTGAAGCTGGGTGGATCCGGAAAGAAACATATCTTTGATCATAAGCGGAATCTGTACGGTATCCGGATTGATCACCGGTGGTTTCTTATCGCCCGGTGATGTGTAACCGATCGGGGCATCACTCTGATAATGTCCGCGCATGGCATTCTGCGTCATTCCACGCATTACCTCACCGGATAAGCGGATAGAGTAGTATTCGTCCATCCATTCAATGATGCGCTCGATCAGAGAGCCGAACGGACCATCTATGAGTGGTTCCGACACGCTTACTACATCCACGTTGTTCTTCTTGAGCAAGGACTTGTATACGATGGATTCCTCCTGATTACGTGCAAATCGGGAGAACTTCCACACGATGATCGTATCGATCGGGTGCTCCTTTGACTTCGCCAGCGCAATCATATTCTGGAATGCCGGACGCTTATTGGCTTTTCGGCCGGAGATTCCGTTGTCTTGGAATATGTATTCCTTTGGCACGTCGATGGAGTCCTTCTTGGCATAGTCGAGCAGTAGTCGAAGCTGTGCATCAGGAGAGAGTTCTTCCTGTTTGTCGGTAGATACACGGATGTAGATCGCGCCTGTTTTGCGTTCTGAAACTTTTTCTTTCATAGCACATTACACCTCTTTCTCTATATTGTATTGATTTTTGGGTACAAAAATAACAGCCAGCGTGGAACGGGTGTTCCGCTTGCGTAGCTGCTCCGAGAATGGTACAATATGCTTGCTTAGGGCTTTCGTATCATTCGGGAGCTTGCCGCCTTGCTTTGGTAGAGCAGGGCGGTTTTAAATTGACAAAAATGGTTGTATGACATATAATACACTTAACAGGAAAGCCGATAGATAGGTGTCAGCTATCTACTCCGGCGAAAAATCAATGGAAAATAACCGTCAACTTTTCTCAGGAGCTGGACGGTTATTTTTTATGTCTGAAATTACAAACTAGTGTAACAATAGTACATATCATTATCACAAACGTGAATAGATCAGAATATGTAACCATCGGCATCATCCCCCTTCACAGGCTCGGAGTAGATGCAACCGTCTCTCGGCTTCCCGGGTAAGTGTATTATATTGTCAAGGTACTTGAATTGGTGGAGCATGTGTGCTTGTCATGCACCAGAGATTATAAAATTAGTAAAGGTTTATTTCGAATGCAGCTTTTCTGCTGACGCCATTTCCGTCGTAAGTATTGTAGTATAATTTGAAATTTCCTCTATGGTCCACACCAATGCAGGACTGTGCGTGGCATTTAGCACCAACTGGAATTTCTTGTGAATAATAGGTAATATCTCCTGGGTATGAATATCCGGTGTATCCGTTTGAATCAACGATTTGAGCCATCTCGAAATCAAGGAAAAGACCATT
Source organism: uncultured Lachnobacterium sp. (assembly GCA_900549895.1). Lineage (GTDB taxonomy): Bacteria > Bacillota > Clostridia > Lachnospirales > Lachnospiraceae > Roseburia. The sequence goes on along the minus strand of URQG01000241.1, from coordinate 566 downwards.
CATAATTCCATTTTGATCAATATAGCCGAGATTCTCATATGTATAGTCAATCATATATACTGCTTCAGGGTTCGTATCAGCATATTCATTCCTATAGGATGTTTCCGTAACGGAATTAATCGTTATGCTCCATTGGCCTGGAACGGTCCATGTTTGTCCGATTTTGTAAAAGTTTTGATTTACAACAATTTTGCACTTCAACTTTCGACCGGATACTTTTGCGGTAATAGTAGCGGTACCGGCATTCTTAGCAGTAACCTTTCCCTTTTGTGTGACGGATGCAATATTTTTGTTGTTTGATGTCCATTTGGCTTTCTTCGATGTCCCTTTTACTTTTAGTGTAATGGTTTGACCAACATTCAATGTTTTCTTGGTTGCATTCAGTTTTACAGATGCTTGTGTTGAAGAAACCGGGGTAGCGGTGATTGTCAGTGCAAGAAGTAACATGGCAATCATAAGTTTTTTGATTTTTTTCATAATGTCCTCCTTAAAATAAAGTGTTATTTATATAATTCAAGCACTCTTAGACGCTCAAAAATATATCAAATAATTATCTTGTTTTGTAC